>CAYSGM010000113.1:0-9461 GCA_964430595.1 uncultured Candidatus Cloacimonas sp. | reverse complement strand
CAGGGGGATTGGGAGAAAAGCGAAGCATACTTCCTGAAGAGCCTGGAGCTGGAGAAGCAGTATTTTAACCTGAATGGCATATCGGTGTGCTATAACAATCTGGGTGGGTTGATGGCGGATAAAGGCGATCCCGCCAAATCTATCTATTATCTGGAAGAAGCCTTAAAAATCCAGAAGCTGCTTAGCGAACCCTATAATATCATTAATATCTATAATAATATCGGGATAACCCTGATGGATCATCGGGAGTTCGACCGCTCGGAAGATGCACTGAAGAAATCGTTGGAAACGGCGATTGAATTCGGCTTCTTTCGCAATATAATCGCATCGCTGAACAATCTGGGTGCACTTTATTTTAAGAAAGGGGATTGGAAAACCTCCATAGCGCACTATGAGCAGGCGATTAAGAAATCTCAGGATAGCAGCTTTAACGATGGGCTGCTGCGTAGCTTTAACAACCTTGGCGAGGTGTATGAAAAGCAGGACGAGTTGAATTTGGCTTATGATCTGTTGTTCAAGGGCTTGGAGCTGTTGCCTTCGGTTTCGGATGATTATATAAAAGCAGAGCTATACGGAAACCTGGGTAGCGTGCTTACCAAGTTGCATAAATTTAAGGATGCATATCGGTATCTGGTGGAGAGCTTTGATTTCTTTAAGTCCCTGGCAGCCAGGGACAAGATTATCGAGGGATGCCAGAAACAGGCGTATTACTTTATCATGACGCATAATATCGAAAGCGCGGATTATTATATCACCGAAGCGGTGAAGCTTGCCACCGAGCAAAACCAGCCTTTTGAGATTGGCAGAGCTTATTACCTGCGCGCGCTGCTGGAACGGAAGAATTTTGAGGCAGCCAAAGAACATTTGAACGAAGCGATCAAGCTGTTTGTAGCTGCGGGCAGCAATTACGAGCTGTCTCTGGCAAATTATGAGCTGGCGGGAGTGCTGCTGGATTTGCAGGATTGGGAACAAGCACTGCAAATACTGAAGAATAACAAGAAGATAATCCAGCAATACGGATCTATAAAGCTACTGGAACAGAACGACATACTGCTGCAGAGGATAGCGCGGGAATACTCCACCCAAATGGAAGAAGTGAAGTTCGAGGAAAACCTGCTGAATCAGTTCTATGAGAACACCCAAAAACTGAATACAATCACGGATTTGGATGTGCTGATAGAGCAATCGCTATCCAGCCTGGTGGAGATATCCGAGGCAGATGGCGGATTTCTATGCCTGCATGCCAATCCTAATCTGCCCGATGCTTGGGAGTATAAGATATTTAATAACTTCTCGCAGGAAGATAAGAACTATGAGCTGTTTCAAAACCTGTGCAGAGGAGTGTATGAGAATAACAAACTGGAGAACTTCAAGCAGCCGAACTTTGCTCCCAGCTTCAACAACATCCTGATTCTGCCCCTATCGATCCGCAAGAATACCCTTGGGGCAGTGCTGCTATTCTGTAAAAGCGGATCACACTATTTTTCAGGCAGGATTATAAACCTGCTTTCAGCCCTAACCAACCAGATTATTGTGATTATCGAGAACATCCGTAGTGCGAACCTAGAAAAGACACATGCCATTATCCGCGAGCAGCTGAACTCCGGTAACCTCTTTGCCAATATCATCGGTAAAAGCCCGGAAATGATGAAGATATTTGAGATCATCGAGAAGGTGAAGGATACCCCTACCACGGTGCTGTTGGAAGGTCCCAGCGGAACAGGTAAAGAACTTATTGCCCGTGCCTTGCATTATAGCAGCGACAGGCGGAACAAGGCTTTTGTGGCTCAATACTGCGGGGCTTTGCCGGAAACATTGCTGGAAAGCGAGCTGTTTGGACATGTAAAGGGAAGCTTTACCGGGGCAGCATATGATAAAAAGGGATTGTTTGAAATTGCCGATGGCGGGACATTCTTCCTGGATGAAATTGCTGATATCAGCCAATCCACGCAATCCAAGCTCTTACGCTTTCTTCAGGAAGGCGAGATCAAGCGTGTGGGGGCTACAAAAACGGACAAAGTGAATGTGCGGGTGGTTTGTGCAACGAATGTATCTCTGCTGGAAAAGGTAAAGAATGGCGAATTCCGCTTAGACCTTTACTATCGGCTAAACGTGATCCGCATCGATGTTCCGCCCTTGAAGAACCGTCCGGGGGATGTGCCGCTGTTGGCGATTCACTTCCTGGATAAATACAATAAGCGGATGAATAAAAGCGTTCCCGGCATCTCTACAGAAGCAATGAAATTCCTGGAGCAATACGATTGGCCTGGAAATGTCCGCCAGCTTGAAAACGAGCTTGAGCGAGCCGTTACTCTGGCTGAAGCCGGCATGGTGATTAAGCCAAGTGATTTCAGCGAAGAAGTGTTCCGCTATTATGAGCATAGCCAGACTATCAATATCCTTTCCACGCGTAAGACAATTAAGGATGCGATAGAGGAACTGGAACGGAAGATGATCATCGAATGCATGGAGAGATACCAGTGGAACCAAACTCAGGCAGCCAGGGAACTGGGGCTTTCCCGCCAGGGTTTGATTAAAAAACTGCAACGGTTTAATCTCTATAAGGAAGATTGATTATCAACGGCAAACTATTGCCTCCGGAAACAGAGATAATGGCAGGGCAGAATAGCCAAACTTTTGTAGATGAACTGGAATATATCTCGGTTGATATCGAAACCACAGGCTTGAACAGTGATAAAGATGAGATTATTGAGATCGCGGCTATCAGGTTCAAGGGTAATGAGATAACCGGGAGATTCGATAGCTTCGTAAAGCCTAAGGGGAAAGTCCCAAAGTTTATAGAGTATCTAACCCATATCTCAGCAGAGGACTTGAAATCTGCTCCCACAGTAAAAGAAGCTTTGCAGGAGTTATGTAGTTTTATCGGCGATAGCATCCTGGTGGGGCATAATATTGCCTTTGATCTGGGATTTATAAATACATTTCTGGTGCGTAGTGGCAGCTTCCCCTTAAAGAACAGGAATTGGGATACTGCAGAGATTGCAAGAATATATCTGCCCACTACCTCAGATCATAAACTGGGCACGATGGTGGCACATTTTGGGATTGAGCTGAATAATGCCCATCGCGCCGATGCCGATGCCATTGCTACCGGAAAGCTGCTGTATGCACTATCAAAGCATATCCTGGAACACTATTCCTTTATCACGAACGTCCGCATTTTGGAATTCAGCATGCAGGCTCAGATGGAAGGCAGCTTGGCAGATTATCTGAAGAAACTGGTGCAGTTTCAACGCAGTACTGCTTTAACAGCCAGGAAGCCAATCCACCTGAAGAGCAAGCTTCACAATGTGATAGAGCATGAAGTTAAAGGTGAAATAGCTGAAATACCTACTGTTTTCTCGGAGCATGGGTTGTTTGCTGAACGCTTTCCTAATTTTGAGTTTCGCTCCGGGCAAATGGCGATGGCAGGTCAGGTTACAGAAGCCTTTCACAAGGAAGAACATTTAGTTGTGGAAGCCGGAACCGGAGTGGGGAAGAGCTTTGCCTATCTGGTGCCGGCGATGGAATTCTCCCGCAAGACAAAAGCTAAGGTGGTGGTATCCACAAACACCAAGAACCTGCAGGAACAACTCTTTTACAAGGATTTACCCCAGTTACGCCAGATGCTGCCCTTGCCTTTCAAAGCGGTGTTGGTGAAGGGTAGAGAAAACTATATCTGTGAACGCCGCTGGGAAGAGATGATTCTGGAGCAAAGCAAGGGGATAAGCCCTTATGAAGCACAGGCTTTGCTGTATTTGTTCATCTGGAAGCAATTGACAAATACCGGTGATGTGTCGGAGAACTCCTCTTTTAATAGGAAGAGATTCAGTATAGTGTGGCGGAAGGTATGCTCAGACCGTTTCCTGTGCGGGGGACGTAAATGCCCAAACTTCCTGAGATGCTATGTGATGAACCTGCGCAAACACATCGAAACGGCTACCATAGTGGTGGCAAATCATTCCTTGTTACTGGCAGATGCGCAGCTTGGTAACACCACTTTGGGGGATTACCGCTATTTGGTGGTTGATGAAGCACATAATTTGATGGCATCAGCTTCCAAGCACCTTGGTTTCGATCTCAGCTATGCCGATATCAACAGCCTCTTCAACCATCTTGCCCATTCAGGAAAGAGGCAGGCGGGTGGATTTTTACATCAGTTGTTGCAGACAGTTAGGAAAAGCCTGGCAACTGATGCCAATAAATTGCATATCGAATCGCTTTGCACAAAGCTGCACCTGAGCTTAGATGAATTGCGTGCGCCTCTTACGAAGATATTTAGCTTGGCTGGGATTAGGTGCTCTCAGGCGGATAGTTTCGGCAAATTGAGAATCAAGGATCCGGCGGAATTCAGTGAGATTTTTGAAATCATAAAGCAATTCAGCCTCTCTTTCAAAGACATCATGAAGGACATTACTGCACTGAATAACGTGCTTGGCAGCTTAAACAGCAAACAAGTGGCTAATCTGGAAACCATGAAAGAGACGCTAAGCTCCTATATTATGCGCTTTGGGGAAACCGAGGGGCTGCTGTTGACCCTGCTAAATCCGGATTTGGATGATTATGCTCTTTGGATAGAGGGTGCTCCCCGTCCCGAGCGTAACATACCTTCTTCCAGCTTCTGCTATGCTCCAGTGGAAGTATCCACGCATCTGCTAAACCTGCTGTATGCCAAGATTCCGTGCATTATTTTCACTTCGGCTACACTGGCATTAAGGGGTTCATTCCGCTACTTTCTAAATCAATCCGGCTTGAATCTGGTGGCGGATAAGCCTGTGAACCTTATCATAGTGGATTCCCCTTTTGATTATGACAAACAATCACTGCTTCTAATCGGTAGTTTCTTACCCGAGCATAAGGATAAATTCTTCCAGAGCCAGGCTTTGGGGTGCATCAAGCAAATCCTGAGCACTACTAACGTGGGAACCATGGCACTTTTCACTTCCTACCGCGATTTAGACGTGGTTTACGATCATATCGGCGACGATCTATACCATTCCAAACGTCCCTTTTTTGCCCAGGGAAAGGGGGGAAGCCGCAGTTCCATCCTGGAGGATTTCAAGAAAAGTAATAATGCCGTCTTGCTGGGGACATCTTCCTTTTGGGAAGGTGTGGATATTCAAGGAGAATCCCTATCTCTACTGATCCTGTATAAAATACCATTTCAGGTGCCTTCAGAACCTTTGGTGGAAGCGTTGATTGACAAGCTGGAGCGAGAGAACAAGGATTCCTTTATGCATCTTATGCTTCCCAATGCATTACTGCGCCTCCGGCAGGGATTTGGACGGCTTATCCGCAGTAAAAGCGACAGAGGGATTGTGCTGATCATGGATTCACGCGTATCCAAGAAGGCTTATGGCGAGTATTTCAAACAAATATTGCCCGGTAGGTGTCTTGAGCTTCGGGATGAGCAACAGCTAGTTTCCGAAGTTGGTCGCTTTTTTAACGGTATATAGAGGCTTAGATGCATTTAAGAGATAGTTTTCTTACCAGTTTCCCGTTAATGTGTGAAGCTGAGCAGATCAGATTTGATGTTCCTTTAAAGGACTATTGCAGTTTCAGGATAGGCGGGAATGCAGAAGTATTCTGTGTGCCACAAACCCAGCAACAGCTTATCGATTTACTTGCTTTCTGTATAAGTGGTAGTATTCCCTATTTCATTTTGGGTAAAGGCTCTAACCTTTTAATCTCCGATAAGGGGCTTCCCGGAGTGGTTATCACTACCTCCGCATTTACTAGGATTACCCGTGATGAAGATTACATAAGCGCATTTAGTGGTGTGTTACTAAAAGACCTATGCGACTTTGCCATGGATCAGGGCTTAAGCGGATTGGAATTTGCTAGCGGGATTCCCGGCAGCGTAGGCGGAGCTGTTTTCATGAATGCCGGAGCCTATGGGGGAGAGATAAAGGATGTGCTGTATTGCAGCAAGTGCCTCGTCCCCAATCTGGAATCCTTAACATCTTCCAGCCCCGTTTTACACTTAAAAGCAGAAGAGCACAAATTTAGCTATCGTCACAGTGCTTTACAGGAACGATCTTTAATTCACCTGTCTTCCGTCTTTCATTTACACCATGATACTACTGCTGCGATAAAGCAAAGAATGGATATGCTGGAAGCACAAAGATGGGAAAAGCAACCCATGAACCTGCCAAGTGCCGGAAGTGTCTTCAAACGCCCGGAAGGATACTTCACAGGCAAACTGGTGGATGATTGCGGCTTGCGGGGCTTCCGTATTGGCGATGCAGCAGTTTCGGACAAACACTGCGGGTTTATCGTTAATTTAGGTTCTGCCACTGCCAAAGAAGTGCTTCAGGTTATCCGTCACGTGCAAAAGACAGTTTTTGACCATTTCGGGGTATGCCTGGAAACCGAGATTCGCATTTTGGGAGAGCCGTGAAACTTCGTGATATCTGCTTGCCCCTTGGCTTCTTCATAGTCCTCATAGCTATCTGGCAGTTTATCAGCATGCAGGAAGTGATTGCTTTCTGGATTGTCCCATCCCCTCTGGCAGTCCTAAGAGTATTTGCCTCAAGCCCACAGCTTATCTGGCATCACTTAAAGCCCACCTTGTTAGCAGCAGTTACCGGCTTGGGATTAAGCATCATCTTGGGCAGCTTTACTGCTGTGGCGATGAACAGCTCCCGTTTGGTTAAGCAGATCATCTATCCCTATATGCTTATATCCCAAACCGTTCCCATCATAGCCATAGCACCTCTCCTGATCATCTGGTTCGGTTATGGCATCAGCTCCAAAATCTTTGCGGTGCTGCTAATGTGCTTCTTTCCCATAGCTTTGGGGCTTTATGATGGATTTCGCAGTGTTTCCGTGGAGCAGATTCGTTTGCTTGCCTCTATGGGTGCAAGTCCTTACAAGATATTTGTCCTGCTTAAGATACCGTCTGCCTTACCCAATTTCTTCACCGGCTTAAAGCTTGCTGCCACCTATAGCGTTATGGGCGCGGTGATTGGTGAATGGCTGGGGGGCAATGCCGGCTTGGGTATCTATATGACCCGCGCCACTAAATCCTACCAAACGGCGCATGTCTTTGCCGTTATAATAGTTATTGTGCTGCTTAGCATGCTGCTATTCGGGATTGTGGCGTTACTGGATAGAGTCCTGCTGCGCTGGAAGTATCAGCACGAGGACGAATATCTGGAAGCCGATTAAGCCTTACTTAATCAATTCCGCCATTCTCTCCGCCACATCAATCCCGAAGATATCAGGATGACTGCTAGGAGGGCTAAAACTGTTTATCGCCAGCGGGAAATCCGGAGCATTGGTAGGAAGCAACAGATTCCATCCGCTTGCCACCGTTTCCACCCATTCGGTTTCGTATCTCAGCGTGATGCAAGGTTTCCTAAGGATATACGCTTCCTTTTGAATACCGCCGGAATCGCTCAAGATCATCTCAGCATGTTCCATCAGCATCAGGAAATCCAGATAAGCTTGTGGTTCCACATAGCGGATATTCGCAAAGCTGCCATCCTTCATCTTTTGCAATATATTGCGGGTGCGTGGATGCACGGGGAAAACAATCAAGCGATCCAGCTTGTTTAGGCTGCTAAGGATATGATGCAGATTATCGGCATCATCCACATTATATGGACGGTGCAGGGTAAGCAGGCTGTATTTTTCGTCAACTAACTCCAGCTCATCTACTGCCTTCGATATCCGGTGTGCCTTTTCCAAGCCAAACTTCAGGCTGTCCACCATAATATCGCCCACCAGGTGGCACTTATCACTTAGCCCTTCCCTGGCTGCGTTTGCCACTGCCATATCGGTGGGAGCAAGCAGGATATCACTGATATGGTCTGTAACGATGCGGTTGATCTCTTCCGGCATGCTTCGGTTAAAACTGCGTAGACATGCTTCCACATGAGCTATCTTAATCCCCAGTTTCGCTGCCGCCAAGGCTCCTGCCAGCGTCGTGTTGGTATCGCCATATACAATCACCCAATCCGGCTGTTCATGCACCAGGATGGGCTCTATGGCTGCCAAAATCTCTGCCGTCTGAACTCCCTGACTCCCTGATCCGATGTTTAAGTTGTAATCCGGATTTGGTATCTCCATATCACGGAAGAATACTTCGTTCATTTGGATATCATAGTGCTGACCACTATGGATGATAATTTCCTGATGGTTTCTTCTTATTGCCCTCGAAAGCGGGGAAAGCTTAACGAACTGGGGTCTGGCACCAACTATCTGTACTATTTTCACGCATTGCTCCTTGTATTGTATCAAACTGTGGGCAACAATCCTGGATACGCAAAGGGTGTCAAGCACAAGCCTGACACCCATAAAAGAACAGCTAGGCAATAGCTATTTCTGTAGGATCACCTTACGGCTGGATTGGGTGTTACCGCTCTTCACATTTATGAAGTATATCCCATTTACGCAGTATCTGCCTGCATCGTCCCTGCCATCCCAGGTAACTGAGGTAGCGGAATCTGTTTTTAAGCTTCTGATTCTCCGTCCTTTCACATCAAACACGGTTGCGTTTACCACGCCGGGAATCTTGGCACCAAAGTTTAAAACCGTAGTGTCCACAAAGGGATTCGGGTAAGCCTGAGAGAGCTTCAAGGGTGCGGAAGTGTTTACTTCGTCTTCGATACTCACCGGATCCATACTAAAGTTCAGAGTGTTTGTGGTGGCAGCAGTGATTTGCACATTGCTAACTTCCTGAGTGACATATCCATCCACGATGCAGGACACATTCCATAACCCGGGGCTAAGTACTAAACTATAGCTACCATTTGCAGCACTGAAAACACTGGAACTACCCGCCATAATCACCGCACCGGATATAGGTGTCCCACCCGCTGAAGTAACAGTTCCGCTCAAGGTTCCATTTACGATCACCGGTGCCCAAGTTAAACTCATATTCGTGAAATAAGATTCGTTGGGTATGGTGAGGTTCACCGGGGCACTGCCCTTGGTGAAGGTAACCTGCTTGAATTTACCCATATTCCCACTACTGGCATTGTGTTCTGTAAATTCTATATTAACTTTATAATCTCCGTCGGGAGCATCAACGCCCTGGTAGTTCTTCCCATTCCAGGTAATATTATGATGTTGTTGGTTTGGAAGGGAAGCTGTGGTAATTGCTCCGGTGGTGTTCTGTCCAGAACTGGCGATCCAGCGAACCAGGGTGTACTGATAGTTGCTTGCCCATTTCTTGATAGTTTTCACAAACTGATTTTGGGAATTAGTGATCCAGATAGCACCGGCATTATCGGGAGCATATTGTCCATGATAAGTTACGGTGCGAACACTGTAAGCCATCGAGCCATTCGTGCGGTCTCTAAAAATGCCTCCGATAAAGGATTCATCTCCATTCAGAAGATCCCCGAAGCACAAGCTTAGGGCAATCAGCAAGACTATGGGTACTAGTATTTTCTTCATCAAGACCTTTGCACATAGTTGTTGCAAAAGGTAGGAAAGAGTAGTGTTCTGTACAG
>CAYSGM010000112.1:0-9522 GCA_964430595.1 uncultured Candidatus Cloacimonas sp. | reverse complement strand
AAATCATGGTGAGCTCATGGTCAGATCCCCTGCGGTTCTGCTTTGGCAAGCAAGGGAGAAGCATGGGAAAAAACGGGTCAGCTAAACCGCTTTGGGCTTAGCTTTGCTGTTGCTAACCAGTTCGTAGAGCAGATAGCCGTTCAGCATATACAGCACTTTGTCGAATTCTTTGTCGCCGGGAATGATGAGATCGGCATTCTTCTTGGTGGGCTCGATAAAGGCATCGTGCGAGGGCTTAACGGTTTGCAGATACTGCTCCAGCACGCTTTCCACGCTCCTGCCACGGTCTATGATGTCGCGCTGCATGCGTCTTGCCAGGCGCAAATCGGAATCGGTGTCCACGTATATCTTCAGGTCTGAAAGCTCCAGCAGCTCCGGATAATACAGGGCGAAGATACCTTCCAGGATAATTACATCCGCAAAGGCAACGCAGGTGCTGCCTTCCACGCGGCAGTGGGTTTTAAAATCGTAATCCGGCATATCCACCGCCTCACCTGCCAGCATAAGCTTAATATCATCAAGCAGATAGGGGCTGTCGATGGAACCGGGGTGGTCAAAGTTTACCTTGGCGCGGGCTTGCGGCTCCAGATGGCAGAGGTCTTTGTAGTAATTATCGTGGGAAATGATAACCGTTTTCAGGTCATTAAGCCGTTTGCCGATAGCGCGGGCGATGGTAGTTTTTCCGGAGCAGGTTCCCCCTCCGATCAGAACAAGGCGAACGTTATTGGTCATTATCTCCCATCCAGGTGTTTAAGGTGTTTATTATGTTATCTATCAAGGCTTTGCGCTGATAGTGTTCTATGCAGTATTGCTGGAGATTATTAGCGGATGCTTCCACCTCGCGGGGATACTGCATCCAGCGGATAACCAGGGGAGCAAGCTCTTCCGGGGCATCGTGAGTCTTGGCGCAGTTATCCGCTAGTTGCCAGCCGGATAAGCATTTATTGGTGCACACCAGTGCCTTGCCCGCGGAGGCACATTGCAGGATGCGTCCTTCCGTATCGGGAACGCTTAAGGGCAGCAGGGCAAACATGGCATTGGCAAGCAGGGGAGCGAAAGTGGCTTCCGGCGATTCACCGGGCTCCACATACTGTATCCTGCCCCCACAGAGGCTTTTTAGCTGCTCATGCCCATAGAGGACAATGCCTATATCCTTCTCCACCAGTTTCTTGGAGATGCGTGGGTAGATCTCGGAAACCAGGGTGGTGGCTGCATACAGATTCGCTACACTGGCTTCCAAAGCCCAGAATAAGATATACTTATGTTCCGGCAGGGGGGATGCTGCCGGCTCTGATTGTTCCTTTGGTTCTGCCATGGGCAGGGGAAAAACCAGCGCATTCTCGGGCTTTAGCTTGAAGGTGCTTTGCATCGCCTGGGCATCGGAGGGATTGGCAAAGAAGCAGTTGCTGCCGGGCTTTAGCAGGAACTTATCCCAGAAACGTTGGCGGGTATATACCCACAGATGCTTAACCGTTTCCAGACTCTTATTGCTTTTCCACCTGGCTTCTGCTTCCGGCAGGTAGTTGCGGTCTATATCTATCACGTATTTGCAGCGGGGTAAAGTCTTTTTGGCAAGATACAACAGGGGTAAACAGTTCAAACCCGCAAACACCACCAGTTCGTAACGCTTGCTATCCAGAATATGGGCAAAGCGTTCTGCCTGCCCCATGGCAAGGATATGGTAACTATCAGGGAACAATTGATTTACCTCTGCCAGACTAAGGGAATACAGCCTGTCGTAACCGCTGTGGGCAGGGACAGGCTTTTCTATATAAGCCGTGGTTTTCAGCAGTAGGAGATCGGCATCGTAGGCACTGCTAAGCAGTTCCCACAGGAATTGGGAACGCTGGCTGCGCGGGCTGCTGTTTTCCATGAAGGGCTCATCTACAAAGAGGATTTTCTTTAGGGTGCTAATTGGCTCATCCAATGTTACAGTCTCCATTGTTAGGGTTTTCGTTTGGCATATTTGCGCAAGCAGGCATAGAGCAGGTTCATATCCACCGGCTTGGAGATATAATCATCCATGCCGCAAGCCATGAAACGCTCTCTATCACCCACCAAAGCGGCTGCGGTGAAGGCAATTACAGGTGTGTGAAGCTGTTTGCCGGCTTCGCTTTCCCGCAGGATTTGGGTGGCGGTGATGCCATCCATCAGGGGCATCTGAATATCCATCAGCACCGCATCGAAGCTACGCACACTGCAATAGTCCAGGGCTTCCTGCCCGTTTGCAGCAATGCTTACCTTTATGCCCCAGCCTTCCAGCTGGCGGCGGGTAACCACCTGGTTTATCGGCTCATCTTCCACCAGCAGCACTTCCATGCCGGGCAGATGTTGCAGCTTAATCTCGGGATGGCTGGCACTGGTTTGCTCCGGCTCCGGTTGGGCAGTCATGATGGCAAAAGGAAGGATAAAGAAGAAGCTGCTGCCTTGACCCTGCTCGCTTTCCACCCAGATAAAGCCGTTCATCAGCTCTACGAGGCGTTTCACGATGGAAAGCCCCAAGCCTGTGCCGCCATACTTGCTGGTTACCAGGGAATCGCCCTGGCTGAAGTTATCAAAGATATCCTCTTGCTTGCGCGGATCGATGCCGATGCCTGTATCCGTAACGCTGAACAACAAGCGAATATCGCTGCTGTTCTGGGTGTAGATATCCACATTAACTTCCACAAAGCCTGCTTCGGTGAACTTCAAGGCATTCTGCAAGAGGTTTATTAGCACCTGCTTAACGCGCAATTGATCTCCATGCAGCACGTTTGGGATGCGCTCGCTAACATGGCAGCGGATCTCCAGATTGGGCTTAGTATTTTGAACGGGGAACGCCCGCAGAATGTCGTCTAACAGGATGCGGAGGTTAAAATCGTTGATGATGAGCTCCAGCTTGCCGGATTCAATCTTAGAGAAATCCAGGATGTCGTTGATTATCTTCATCAGGCTGCGTCCGGATTTGTACATTATCTCGTAGTATTCTTTCTGTTCCGGGCTGGCATCCATCTGCATCAACACTTGCAGGAAGCCCATAATCCCATTTAAGGGGGTGCGGATTTCGTGGCTCATTGTTGCCAGGAAGTGCCCCTTGGCGGTGTTGGCAGCCTCGGCTTTTTCTATGGACTCCAGGAGTTGAGCTTCCAGATTTGTCTGCGAGGTGATATCCATCATATAGCCGTAGTAAAGGGGCTTATGCTTAGCATTGTCTATCCGCGTGGCATAATCCATCACCCAGCGCATCTCACCGCTTTTGGTAAGAATGCGATAGCTCTTAACCGTGAATTCTTCCTTCTCGGCATCAGGAGCGGTGGTTAGGAAAGCAAGCTTATCCTCGGAGAAGATGATTTCCTGAAACTTGTCGCCCATGCCAATGATCTCATCCACGCTGTAGCCCCATTGATCTATGTTTTCCGATACCATCAGGGGAGTAGGCGGTTCTTGCTGCATCTTGTAGATAATCACCGGACCTTTCATGAAGATGCGGTATTCGCGGCTAAGCTCTGTCTCGATAGATGCTCTGATGGCTAGCTCTGCCTGCATGGCACGCCTGTGTTTGCGGTTCTTGCGGAAATACAGCACTCCTAAAACCAGCGTGGAGAAAGCAAAGAACAGGATATGGATAATCAAAGTTGTCTTGGTACTTCGCAATACAACAGGTTCGGAATATAGATCATAGTGCCCGAACCATTTCTCTTGTATCGCAGCCAGCTGTCCATTTTGGCTAAGAATAAGTAAGGCATTATTAACTTCATCAATTAGCTTAGTATCCTTGGAGGCATAGCAGTATTCACGCTGTAGGATTCTGGTTGGAAGGGCTTTGATGTGTTTCAGTTTCTCGTGTTTAACGATGTACATGCCATTCATGTGGTTTACGATGGAGGCGTCATATTCGCCGGAATCAAGCAGCTTTAGGGCATCGTCCTGGGTAGGGACTTCAATAATAACTCCCTGGAAGCTAATCCGTTTAAGGAAGTCTTTGGCTATATCGCCTTGTTGCAGCACGATTGTTGCATTCAGGATATCTTTTGTTTCCTTGATCTTAGAGCCTTTGCGAACAAAGATAGAGCGCCAAGTTTGAGCATGGGATTCAGAGAAGTTCATAATCTGAGCACGTTCTACGGAAAATGCCATTCCCTGGATAAGATCAATATCTCCTTTATCCAGCCATTGACGGACTAAAGCCCATTTGGCAAGGCGAAACTCCGGCTCCCAATTCAACTGCCGGCACAAAGCCTTGCTAAGATCCACGTTATATCCATCGGGGAGGTTCTGTTGATTGATGAATTCATAGGGCGGATAACTGAAATCTCCCCCGATTATCACTTTGCGAGCCCCAAGCCTCTGCTCCTGGGCAGGCAGGCATAGGCAGATTGCTAATAACAGCAGTAATATAAAGAGTCTAGTGCGCATCACTTCCCTTATTATATCGGATTACCTTTTGTAAATAGGCATCCATGTCGTATTTACGTTCCAAGCCGGCAGCATTCATATAGCGAACCATCCCGTAAATCTTCCTATTCATCCAGGGACGATCGTGTTTCCCAAAGCACCATGCTATCCCCGCATAGGCATTGGCATCTCTTCCATCCAGTTCGTAGCGGTTATTAAGGTGTACCAAAATGTGGTATGCATCCTCCGGGGAATCGCACCAGGCTAACACCCGTTTTCCCCAATACATCCGCATATAGTTGTGCATTTTGCCCGTTAGCATCATTTCCCTTTGGGCAGCATTCCAATACACGTCGTTTGTGTCGCACTGCTCCAATCTGTCAAGCGAATAATGCGCTTCCCGGTTATCAGACAAATGATCCAGCAAAGTAGCCTTAGCCCATGCCGGCAGACAGCTAAAACTATCGTAATTGGGATTATAATGGCAGAAATTGAAGCTAAGCTCACGTCTGATTATCAGTTCTTCAGCAAAGGAGGCAATTCCGGCTTCCTGAGGCAACAAATCCCCTTTATTGCTTATCATCAGGCTCAAGTCCGCTAAGTTGATACCCGCATTTTGTAGAACATGTTGAACAATTTCCATAGCAGATATTTGCCCAAAGTGTAAGTATGGACTAAGCCCACTCTGGATATCCAAAGCCGGGATGTTGCGTTGCTTGTGATACAGGGGTAATTTCTGCATAGTAAAGCAGTGCAGCTTGCCTTTAGCCTCGGTAGCACCACCTTGCATAGTTAGTATCGGAGCTATACTTTCATCCATGTTAAGGTGCTGATTGACCCATTGCCACAGCTCGGGAAAGCCGGTATTCTCCACCTTATAAACCGGGAAGCTGAGCTTTATATCCGGGGTAGAGACCGGCTTATATTCCTGAATATCCTGCTCCAAATCCACCTCGGGCAACAGCCTTAAAATCTTCCTGCGGATTGTGGCAGCAGCATACTCTTCCTTGTCCGAGACCTGTGTAACCGGAACCATAGCTTCGGTTTCGATTTCCGTGTAGGAAGTGCCATGCTTCGATAGCAGCTTGGCAAGCTCAGTTCGCCACAACCTCTGAAAGCGTAAGTATCCGTGATCTGTAACCACTTCCAGAGCATCCGCCGCAAGGCTTGCAACCACTTCCACCGCTTCTCCACAGGCAAAGTAGAAGCCAATCCCCAGCTTTTGCATAACATTAGCCACCTCCCATAAGCCCTGAAGCATGAAATAGTAATGACGGCTATTGGCATCCGGCACATCATCCGATACCACGAACAGCACCACCAACGGTAAGGCACATCGCTCCGCCTGCGAGATGGCATAACTCAGGGCAGGGTTATAATCTATTCTTTGGGCTTGCTGCATCCAATACAGGATGTATTTCCCAGTTTGCTTGCCTTCGTAATGAAGCCTCATGCGTTTATCTTGCATTGGCTGCGCTCCTCCAATCCACCGGTGAATCGCAGCCACAGAAGACGGCAAAAGCACTCAGACTCTTGTCCAATGCCTTCTGTAGTGGCGGGCTTGGTTTGATGCCCCGCTCCCAATGTATCGAGTTTATTATCAGCCGTTTAGCCTTACGATCCGCCTTACAATCCACCCTGCCCACAAAGCTATCCTTGTATAGCATGGGCAAGCTCCAGTAGCCATACACCCTTTTTGCCGGGGGGACATAGCACTCCAGCGTGTAATCAAACCCGAACAGCCGTTTCAGGCGCGGACGCTGGATTACCAAGTTGTCAAAGGGCGAGAGCAGATACAGCTTTGCGTCTGCTTTTACCGTGCTAAGGCTGTGAAGTGAATCAGGCAGGATGAAATACTCATCTTGTGATCCCGCTACATTCACTTTAATTATTTCTCCAGCTTCCACAAGTGTAGCCAGATATTTCTCGAACAAGGGCTTAGCTCTGGTCATAAAGTGATTCTGAATGTCCACCAGAGTGCCAATGCCCATAGCTGAGAGAGAGCGCAGGATCAGGTACCGATAGCTTTCTGCTTCGGTGGGAAAACTGGTATCCACCCAATCCGGCAAGATTCTTTCCTTTAGATCATAAAAGCGCTGGAAGTTCTGCCGGTGGCTAACCATCAGTTCACCCTTCCAGAACAGCAGTTCCAGTGCCAGCTTAGCCGGCTTTTCCGATCCCCAGCCATTGGCAGGTTTATCCATGCGGGTATCAGTGAAATCACGCGTGCCTAAAGCACCTTCCTGCCTGATTCGGCAAAGGATTTCGTCCATTAGATGATGATATTTATCGAAGAATTGCCTTTCCCAGCTATTGGCATCCGGAAAGCGCTGCATTCGGGGCAGGGCATAGCGGAAATCCTCCATGGGAAGATAGCTGGCTGCATGCCCCCAGTATTCAAAGATAGCTCTGTCCTGCGCTAACAGCTCATCCAGGTGAGTTTTATGGTAATCCCCGATGATGCGCACGCTCCACCACAGAAATGGTATCTATCTGCACGTATCCAAGCTGGCGGATAAGTTCGCGCACTCCGGCTTTACCACTCAGCTTCTGCTGGCGGTAGAGTTGATGATACAATGCAATATGAAGTGCTTGTTTAAGCTCAAGTTCCATGATAGAATCATTTCTTGGATGAGGGTTTTCTTGTCAAGCTTGCAAGCAAGCAAACTTCCATCAAACCCCACGCTTGAGGCTTATTATCATAACTCCTACTCTACTCCTGCATCTTCCTTGCAACTCCGGGCTTGATTCGAAACGGAGCTCATCGGGGGTTGATCGGGCAAAAGCCCGTTTATCTCATGGTCAGATACCCTGCGGTTCTCTTTCAGCAAGGAAGGAAGCTGTGTTTAGTAAAGAAGTAATGAAGTGATGAAGTAATGAAGTGAAGAGGCGAGGAAGTGGGAATATATAGAGGTTTCTCATTGGAATACTGATTACATGATAACATGATCTACCTGATCTTACTATCTTACTCTCTTTTAACTCTTTAGCTCTTTTACTCTTTGTATAATCTAATCTATTATCCTCCGCAAACAGATAAGCATGCTTATAAAGAAAGCAAGTCTGGAGTCGATGTTGCCTTCCCCTATTCCATACTATCTCTGGTTTTACGGGCAACATGGACTACAGCGACTCCCGGTTAACAAGGTGACGCTGTAGTCCATCAGGCTGATGTAATTGGTTAGAATGTTTAAGGTTTAACAAAGCCTGATCGACTCCAGACTTGACTCGTATTCAAGCGGACAATATAGTATACGGATAATATCTCTTGACATTTATATGGTATTCGAATTATGTGCACCCAACGCTACTTCAAAAGGAGATATTATGACAATCACAACCGCCGAAGCCGCACTGCTTGGTCTTCTAACCGAAGGCGACAAGCATCCCTACCAGATCGAGAAGGATGTCCAGTTCCGCGATATGAGGTTTTGGACAGAGCTATCCATGTCCGCAATCTATAAAGCCCTGGTGAAACTGGAAACGCTTGGTTACGTGGAATCTACCACCGAGATCAGCGAGGAAAACCGTGCGCGTAAGATTTACCGCATCACCGAAGATGGAATATCAACCTTCAAAGACAAACTTACAGAGTTGGTGGCTGAGCCGGAACACCTGCGCTGGCAAGCCGATGTGGCGTTCTATAACTTCGATATCTTCCCAAAAGAACAGCAGCTGAAACTGCTGAGCAATTACCAAACCAAGCTGGAAGAGAAGATCACCGAATACCGGGCACTGGAAACTTTCTTAAAAGAAGAAGGATGCAGCATCTACCCGCAAAGTATTTCCCTCAGACCTATCTTTATGATGCAAGGTGAGATCCTGTGGGTGGAAGATTTCAAAGCCCGTATCACAGAAACTAAGTAACTATACTATGTTAAACCGGAGGGCACTTTATTCTATTATTGCTTTATGAAAATAAAGATAGACAAAATCAGGCAGTTTGCAAGCATGCGCTCCTATGTAAATTAGCTAAGTATGGAGACATGCAATATGTTGAATAGCTTGCTGTTAGCAATACCTTTTTTTCGTGGAGATTTTACTGCTAAACCGGTGTTTGTAAGCACAGTTTTAATGGCTGTGTGTATCACGGCATTCATCACGTGGGTGATTTTAATGTCCCAGCTTGTGTTTATGGCAGATGGTAAAAGGACTAGAAACTGGTTTCTGGTATGGACATTTCTAATTCCCTATCTGAACATACTGTGGATTCCCTGGGCTTTGATCAGCACCAACGGATACCTAAAGCGCGCGCAGCGGAACTATTACAAAGTGAATGCCTACGATAATGCTGTGGGGGTACAAATACTCTCAGTCCCCCTATTGATTCTCTACCTGTTCTGGAGCGTAATAGCGATTATCATGCATAAAACTATAGTTTATCAGATGCAGAATATTGAAGTGCTTTTACCGATAGGAATAGTGGTGATTTGTATCCTGATTGTGGCTTTGTTTTACCTGATTAATCTATCTATGTTTGTGCATAAAGTAAGGAAGTTCAAACATACCCACCCCGGGAAACGCTAAACATACATTTACACCACCTCGCTGCTTGCGATGAAGCCCAAACGGCTTATTAAGTAATTGATAATTATGAAGTTGTAATCAGCAGTTTGAACTCCATCTTTGTTGTGCAGGTTTATCTTGCATTGACGTAATAAGCTCTTTCAGAATAATGGCTACCAGAGACTACAATCTGAAGGATAAACATGCAGAAAATCAAGAACATAGCCATTATAGCACACGTGGATCATGGCAAAACTACCCTCGTTGACGCAATGCTGCGCCAAGCCGGCGTATTCCGCGAAAATGAACGTATGGTAGAGAGAATAATGGACTCGAACGATATAGAAAAAGAGCGGGGGATTACCATCTTTTCCAAGAGTGCCTCCCTTACTTATAAAGACTATAAGATCAATTTGGTAGATACTCCCGGGCATTCTGATTTTGGCGGAGAAGTGCAGCGCATCATGAAGATGGTGGATTCCGTGCTTCTGCTTGTGGATGCTTTTGAAGGACCCATGCCGCAAACCAAGTACGTGCTAAAAAACGCATTGGAAATGGAACTGAAGCCTATTGTGGTGATCAACAAAATAGATAGACCCAATGCCAGAGCTTATGATGTGTTAGACATGGTTTTCGAGCTGT
>CAYSGM010000111.1:0-9591 GCA_964430595.1 uncultured Candidatus Cloacimonas sp. | reverse complement strand
ATTGTTGTATATGTATACGCTTATAGTCTGGTTGGTAATGTGCTTCAATAGAGTTTGTACCCATGAGAGTTACCCCCATCAGGAAAATATTCCTTGCCAATAATCCTGCTTAAAGAAACAATGCAAGCACTGAGATTTATGTTTGTCAGACGAAAGGCAGTGTTCGGTTTTGTAGCATAACAAGTCTTGAACACTTCGGGCTCGGGAATACTGCTACTAAGATGATTTAAGTAATTCAAATGCCGGATAGCCCCATCTTATAAGTTGCACGAGAAGGATTTTTATGAACGTTTTTAATCTAAGAGAGAAGCTAATAGCTGACTACAGCTCCTTCGTAAAAGGTTTTATTTCTATCAAAGATGAGGCAATCAGGAAGATAGTAGCCGAAGAGTTAAGTGGGGGCTTGTTATGGCCTGATCCGTTGGTGCAGTTAAGCCCTTTTTTTACGCTGGGTGAATCCATCGATGAGCTTATTGCAAGCGGAATCCTTCACCCTGATTGCGCCAAAGTTTTCAAGATCAAAACTGATAAATCTGATCTTGGCACAAGCATGAAGCTCTATCGCCATCAATCGGAAGCCATCAAGCGAGCAGTAAATAATCATAACTATGTACTTACCACAGGTACCGGCTCCGGGAAGAGCCTGGCATACATCATCCCGATCGTCAATTATGTCTTAAACAGCGGTAGCGGTAAGGGTATCAAGGCAATCATCGTCTATCCCATGAATGCCCTTGCAAACAGCCAGGAGAAAGAGCTTCAGAAGTTTATTGATTTCGGTTTCCCAACCTCTGCCAAACCGGTAAGTTTCAAGCGCTATACCGGGCAGGAAACGGATCAGCAGAAGCGTGAGATATGTGCCAATCCACCGGACATAATCCTAACTAACTATGTAATGCTGGAATTGATCCTTACCCGTCCTGAAGAAGCATCATTGGTGAAGGCGTGTAAGAACTTGAAATTCCTGGTGTTGGATGAGCTGCATACCTACCGGGGCAGACAAGGTGCAGACGTTGCAATGCTGATCAGGAGAGCAAAAGAAGCTACTAAAGCAAAGGATATCATCTGTGTCGGCACATCTGCCACAATGTCCAGCAGCGGTGATCTGGCTTCCCAAAAACAAGACGTCTCCAGGATGGCATCCCTGCTCTTTGGCTCAGAGGTGCTTTGTGAAAACGTAATCGGTGAATCGCTGCAAAGGGTTACCTCAGAATACGACTTCAACAACCCGGAGATAATTAGTCGTCTTATACGCAGCATCAACGATACTCTCAAGCAAGCTGAACTCAGCTTTAAAGAAATAAGAGAGAACTATCTTGCCGCCTGGATTGAGAACACTTTTGGGTTAAGTAAGGATGAAACAACTGGCTCATTGATCCGATCCACTCCCAAAAGCATAACTGGAACGGGTGGAGGTGCCTGTATCCTCAGCGAACTAACGGGAATCGACATCTCAGCCTGCGCCAGCGCTATCCAACACGCTCTGATGTTGGGGTATAAAACTATCAATCCTGTTAACGGCTTCCCGGTGTTTGCTTTTCGCTTACATCAGTTTATCAGCAGAGGTGACACTGTCTATGCCTCGCTGGATGAATTCGAGATCAGGCATCTAACCCTGCAAAGACAGCTTTATGTGCCTAATAGTAATAAGAGCAAAATCCTTCTTCCTCTCTCGTTTTGTCGTCATTGTGGGCAGAATTTCTATACCGTCTTCAAAGCATTCGATGAAGAGCATGGCACTTTTACATATCTTCCTCGTGAACTTAACGCTCGCCTTGTAGATTAAGAGCAAGTAGCGGGATTCCTCTATCTTGACAGTGTCAATCAGGATGAGCAGTCAGATATCTTAGATAAGTTTCCGGCAGAGTGGAAAGATCAAAATGGCAAGGTGATCTATAATCGAAAAGAATACCTGCCCCAAGCGGTAACCGTAAGTCCTGATGGGTACGAGACCAAAACTGGCAGGCAAGCCCAGTTTCTATCTGCTCCCTTTCGCTATTGCCCCAATTGCGGAGTATCGTATGCGCCAAATCAGCATAGCGACTTTGCCAAACTCTCCGTTCTTGGCACAGGAGGCAGAAGCACTGCCACAACCATTATGTCTCTCTCCGCGGTACGCCATCTGCGCCAGATGGATGTTGACGACGTCGCCAAGAAACTCCTCAGTTTTACCGATAACCGTCAGGATGCTTCTTTGCAAGCGGGACATTTCAATGATTTTGTCCAGGTGGGTCTCCTTCGAGGAGCTCTGTATAAGGCACTTACCAGTACAAGTGAAGGCAACAGAGAAGGCATCAGACACAGTGATCTGGCTCAAAAAGTGTTCAATAGTCTGAATCTGCCTTATGAAGAATACGCCTCCAATCCTGAAGCTAACAAAGGTATGGCAAGGGCCGAAACAGATCGTTCTTTGCGTAATGTCCTGGGTTATTATCTCTACCGGGATTTACGACGTGGTTGGAGAGTTACAGCCCCAAATCTGGAACAGACCGGACAACTGGAAATAGACTATTTATCAGTAACAGAGCTTGCCGCTGATGAAGAACAGTGGGCAGCAAGCCATCCGGCACTTGCACAAGCGAATAGCGATACTCGTTTGCGGGTTCTGAAAGTTTTATTAGACTGGATGCGACGTGAGCTTGCCATCAAGGCATCATATCTCGACCCCATGGAACTGGAAAGAACGTTGCAGCAAAGCCACCAGCGTTTGATCTCACCCTGGGGCTTTGATGAGAATGAACAACCCCGCAACCTTACTCATGCAGCAATCCTCTACCCACGTTCCCGAATACCTAAAAAGGACTATGGTGGAGATGCATTTCTCTCTACCAGGAGCGGTTTTGGGCAATACCTCAGGCGTACCAATACCTTTGCGGGTTTTTTCGAGAAGATCACTTTAGAAGAAACCCAGACTATCATAGACAATCTATTGTCAGGTCTCTGCAATTACGGCTTGATCGAGAAAGTTAAAGAAGCGAAAGATGATGTCCCGGGTTATCAACTGGTAGCAGATGCGATTATCTGGAAAGCTGGAGATGGCACCAACGGTTATTACGACCCCATCCGCCAGCCCTCCGAATCTCTGGAAGGCGAGCCGGTAAATCAGTTCTTTAAGGATTTCTACGAATTTGTTGCGTTCTCTGCTATGGGCATGGAATCACGCGAACATACTGCGCAGGTTTCCTATGATGAAAGAGAAAAGCGTGAAGAAGATTTCCGCAAGGGAATCCTGCCAATTCTTTACTGTTCGCCCACTATGGAGCTTGGCATCGATATTTCGCAGCTAAATGTGGTCAATATGCGCAATATGCCCCCCACTCCGGCAAACTATGCTCAACGCAGCGGTAGAGCCGGAAGAAGCGGCCAGCCTGCTTTGATATTCAGCTATTGTTCTACAGGTAGTCCACACGATCAGTATTTCTTTAAACGCCCGGCTAACATGGTTGCGGGTTCTGTAGCCACTCCCCAGATCGATATTGCCAATGAGGACATGCTGCATTCGCATGTTAACGCCATCTGGCTTTCTGAAGCAGGAATGAAGCTGGGTAACACCCTTACAGATTTAATCGATACCTCTGGTGAACAACCCACCCTGACGCTTTTACCCACGGTGCTAAGTACACTTAATGATCTGGGTATCAAAACCAGGGCTTTAAAGAGAGCAGAAGGCATCATCGGCACCATTTCCGAATATTTACAAAACTCTATCTGGTACAATCCGGATTGGCTGAGTGACATTTTGAACCAGATCCCGCTGCAGTTTGACCAAGCCTGTGAACGCTGGCGTGGCTTGTATAAAGCAGCTCTCTTTCAACGGGAGTTACAGCACCGGGTTATTATTGATGCCTCCCGCAGCCATACCGATAAGGAACAGGCTAAACGCCTAAGACGTGAGGCAGAGTCACAAATCGAAATCCTTACTTCTTCCAAGGGTGCGGCACAGTCAGATTTCTATAGCTATCGCTATTTTGCCAGCGAAGGCTTCCTTCCGGGCTACAACTTTCCCAGGCTGCCATTATCGGCTTTTATCCCGGGCAGAAGGGTAAAGAGCGGAAAAGATGAATATCTCTCTCGCCCCAGATTCCTTGCCATCACCGAATTCGGACCCCGTTCCTTTGTGTATCACGAAGGCTCTCGTTACATCATCAATCAGGTAATAATGCCTGCCCAGGATGACCAGAACGGTATCAGTACCAGCGAAGCAAAGCTCTGCCCCGATTGTGGCTATTTGAATCTGGATAAACTGGGAACTAATTGTGAACTCTGTAAAGAGCAATTGGGTGCTCCCATATCCAATCTCTTTCTGCTCCAAAACGTTGTTGCCAAGCGTAGAGACCAGATCAATTGCGATGAAGAAGAACGTCTCAGGCTGGGCTTTGATGTGCGCACCACCCTCCGCTTTGCCAATCGGCAAGGCAAACTTGCTTGCCTGAAGGCAGAGGTATTCTATGGTGAAACCTGTACCGGCAGGCTCACTTATGGAGATTCTGCAACTCTCTGGAGGATTAACTTAGGGTACAAGTATAAGAAACCGGGTTTTTTACTGGATGCAGAGCGCGGATATTGGGGTAAAAACGATGATGAAGATGGTGATGATGATTCTCCCATGGGCAAGAATCTGGTAAGAGTTCGTCCCTACGTAAGCGATACCAAGAATTGCCTGCTCTTTGAGCCACTTCTGGAAGTAAACGATACCATTATGGCTTCTCTGCAAGCTTCACTAAAGAATGCCATCCAGCAGGTCTTCGAACTGGAAGATAACGAGCTTTCTGCAGAACCCCTTCCCGCCAGGGACAACAGAAAGTCCATCCTTTTCTATGAAGCAACCGAAGGTGGTGCCGGGGTTTTGAAACAAGTGATAGGTGCCAACAGCTTCAAGCGCGTGATCAAAACTGCAATTGAGCTATGCCACTTTGACAGCAGCAGCTTCGAAGATCTTAAGCATGCACAGAATGCCAAAGAGGATTGCGAAGCTGCCTGTTACGATTGCCTCTTAAGCTATACCAACCAAACCGATCATGCTCTTTTAGATCGCAAAGCTATCCTCGATATTCTTATCACCCTGCTCAGTTCAGAGTTCTCACGCTCTTCCAGTGATGTATCCCGTGAAGATCATTACACAAGGCTCAGGAACCTTGCCGGGTCAGATTTGGAGAGTAAGTGGCTGGATTTTATCTATAAGAATGGTTACATCCTGCCTACAAACGCGCAACAGCTTATTGAATCCTGCCATACCAGGCCGGACTTCACTTATAACGATAAATATACCGCCATCTACATAGACGGTCCAGTCCACAACGATCCCCATCAGCAAGTAAAAGATAAAGAGATCGAAGCGCAACTCGATGATCTTGGCTGGCATGTAATCCGCTTCCGCTATAACGATGATTGGCAAGCGATAATCTCACTATATTCAAACGTATTTGGGGCAAAGGGATAAACAGTGACATTACATAGAATTACAATTGTCGTTACACTGAAATGCCAATTCAGAAACCTTACCCACATGCATAAGAAATGCTGTTTTCCTACACATATCAACTTCCATATGTATAGAAAAGCTCGTTTTCTTGGACATATGCTTTATCATATGTACAGAAAATGCCACTATCTTGGACATGTCCATCTGATGGGGGCAGAATATTCTCTAGTTAAGCTACAAGGATGCATTTATGGAATTTGTTCTTAAGAATTTACCGCCGGATACTGATCTGGAGACCACTTCAGTCCTCCGGAAAGCAGCCTCCGCACACCGGTATCTCGCCGAGTTAAAGGGAGTTTCCGCCACAATCCCCAATCAATCTATTCTAATCAATACTCTTTCTCTCCAGGAAGCTAAGGATAGTTCTGCCATAGAGAACATCATTACCACTCATGACGATCTATTTCGTGAGGAGATATTCCCGGAATACGCTTTGAGCGCGGCTGCAAAAGAGGTCAGCAGTTATGTGTCTGCCTTAAAAACTGGTTACTCTCTGGTTAAGAGTTCCGGATTGCTCACCTCCAACCAAATCATTGATATCCAGGCAGAGATGGAAAAGCACCGCTCGGGTTTCCGAAAACTGCCCGGCACTGAGCTCCGAAACGAGCAGACAGGTGAGACGGTCTATATCCCTCCGCAAGATCCGCAAGCAATCATTGGCTTGATGTCCAATCTCGAAAAGTACATCAACGATAGCAGCGTTAGTGATATTGATCCCTTGATAAAGATGGCGGTAATCCACTATCAATTCGAGAGTATTCACCCCTTTTACGATGGCAATGGGCGTACAGGACGCATAATTAATGTTCTGTACCTGGTGCTTGAAGACTTATTGGACATCCCGGTGCTGTATCTCAGCAGATACATTGTAAAGAACAAAGGCACTTATTACCGTCTCCTCCAAAAGGTTAGGGATGAAGCTGCCTGGGAAGAGTGGATACTGTTCATGCTGAATGCTGTGGAAGAAACATCAAAGCAGACTATCCTGATGGTAGAAGCTATCCGAAAAGCTCTTCAGGATTACAAGCAAGTAATCCGGGCAAAGTATAAGTTCTATTCACAAGACCTGATCAACAACCTCTTTTTCCATCCCTACACCAAGATAGAGTTTATTATGCGGGATCTGGGGGTAAGCAGGCACACTGCCACAAAGTATCTGGATGCCATGTGCGACGATGGTTTACTTAAGAAGCAGAAAATCATCCGCACAAATTACTACATAAACAATGCTCTCTACGTCATTCTTCTCAAGGCAGAATAACCTTATGAACACAAAAACGGCATTCTCCATCGGCTCTCTTGTCCACACCCGGGGCAGGGAATGGGTAGTTTTACCCGATTCCACAGATGACTTGCTCATTGTTAAACCCCTCGGTGGAAGTGATGACGAAATCACCGGTATCCTCACCGCTCTGGAAGAAGTGAAACCGGCTACTTTCGAACTGCCTGATCCCACTCATTTGGGAGATTATCTCTCCTGCCGGTTGCTGCGTGATGCGCTTCGGCTGGGTTTCCGCAATAGCGCCGGGCCATTCAGAAGCTTTGGCAGATTAGCGGTTGACCCCCGCCCCTACCAACTGGTTCCTTTAATGATGGCGTTAAAGCTATTTCCGGTGCGCTTACTGATCGCGGATGATGTTGGTATTGGCAAAACCATCGAAGCCTGCCTGATTGCCAAAGAGCTAATCGACCGGGGTGAAATCTCCCGGATGTGTGTGCTCTGTCCACCCCATCTTGCCGAGCAATGGAAGACCGAACTTAGCACCAAATTCCACATTGATGCCGAAATGGTACTGGGCAGCACTGTGCGCGGTCTGGAACGCAATTGCCGGGCTAATGAATCGGTCTTTGAGGTTTATCCCTATACGATTGTTTCCATCGATTACATCAAGTCCGATCGCCATAAGGACGAATTCCTGCGTACCGCACCAGAGCTGATTATTGTGGATGAAGCCCACACTGCCAGCTTTGATGATGCGCGCAACAGCAGCCGGCATCACCGGCACGACTTGGTAAAGAAGCTTAGCCAAAACCCCAAACGCCACATTCTGCTGGTTACCGCCACCCCGCACTCCGGCAATGAATCTGCCTTCCGCTCCCTGCTTACACTGCTGAATCAGGAGATATCTACCTTTCCCCAGGATTTATCCGGTACCCCCAATGAGAAGTTCCGCCGAGTAATTGCGCAGCATTTCATCCAGAGACGCAGGGCAGATATTGTGTATTTCTTAGATGAGAAGACAGAATTCCCCACTGCCGAAACCAAAGAGATAAATTACAAGCTCTCCGAGCCTTATCGGGAGTTGTTCAATAAAGCCCTCAAATATGCCCGTGAAATAGTAAGTGATAAGGAAGGCGGTCAGCATCGCCAGAGAGTTCGCTGGTGGTCTGCCCTTGCGCTGTTGCGTGCCCTTGCCTCCAGTCCAGCGGCAGCAGCGGCTACGATGCGAAACCGCAGTGCTACTCTGGAAACCGAGACAGTTGTTGAAGCCAACGACCTGGGCAGACGCCTGGTTTTGGATATTGACGATAACGATACCACCGATGCCAGCGACATCCTGCCCGGCAGTGATTCCTATGCTCCTGAGGATGAAAATGCCACCAGCCGCAGGAAGCTGTTGGCAATGGCAAAAGTAGCCCAAGCCCTGTACGGTGCCTACGATACTAAGATGGAGAACCTGGTTAAGCCCCTGAAGGACTTAATCAAAGATGGCTTCAGTCCCATAGTCTTTTGCCGCTTTATCCAAACTGCGGAGTACCTTGCAGAACAGCTCCGCCTGCGTTTACCCAAATCTGTAGAGATTACTGCCATCACAGGGCTTTTACCCCCTGAAGAACGTGAACTCCGCATCAAAGATTTAGCTTGCAATTCATCCCGCATCCTGGTTTGCACGGATTGCCTCTCCGAAGGCATAAACCTGCAAGACCACTTTGATGCGGTAATCCATTATGACCTCAGCTGGAATCCCACCCGCCACGAGCAACGCGAAGGCAGAGTTGACCGCTTCGGGCAACCTCACCCTAAAGTCCGCATGATTACCTACTACGGTATGGATAACCAGATTGATGGCATCGTCCTTGATGTTCTGCTCCGCAAGCACAAGCTGATCAAATCATCCCTCGGCATCTCGGTTCCTGTCCCTGCCGATACGGAAGCAGTGGTGGAAGCCATCTTTGAAGGGCTTCTGCTAAGGGAGCAATCCGGCACCAGTGACCAGTTACTCATCTCCGGTTTTGAAGAGTTTCTGCAAGATGATAAGAAGAAGCTGCATGACGCATGGGACAATGCCACTGCCCGCGAGAAGCGCAGCCGCACCATGTTTGCGCAGGAAACGCTTACCTCCCGCGTGGATGAGATAAAAGCCGAGCTCGATTCCATCCGCGAAACCATCGGTTCACAGCTAAGCATCAGAGACTTTGTAAAACAGACCTTTGTCCGCTTCCATGCCATAGTTAAAGAAACTAAAGGCAGTTTCCACATAGACCTTTCCCCTGTCCCCAAGCTGGTAAAAGAAACTTGCGGATATCTGCCCGAAGCAATAACCGTGCGTTTTGATCTCCCCGTGCAGAATGATGAGATACATCTGTCCCGCACCCATCCCATTGTGGAAAGCCTTGCCGATCTGGTGATGAGTACCGCTTTGGATAGCGAAAATACCCACTCCATTGCCAGCCGTTGTGGGGTTATCCGCACCACCGCCGTTGAACGCAGAACCACCCTTCTGCTCCTGCGTTATCGCTTTCACCTTACCCAGCCCTACGATGAAACCACCTATCGCAGCCTTGTGGAAGATTCCCAGATCGTGGCTTTTACCGGCACGCCCGATAACCCGGAATGGCTCTCAGACAAGGATGCCAAAGCACTGCTCCTGGCTATGCCTACCGATAATGTGCTACCCCAACAGGCTGAGGCTCAGATAGAACGCATCACATCTAACCACTCACTGCTCACCCCTCACTTAAACGAGTTTGCCAGATTGCGCTCGGCAGAACTGTTAGCATCTCATATCAGAGTGCGTGATGCAGCTATGCTGAAACGTGCACAAAAGCCGGATATCAAGCCTGAGCTGCCACCGGATGTGCTTGGAATTTACCTCTACCTCCCCTCT
>CAYSGM010000110.1:0-9963 GCA_964430595.1 uncultured Candidatus Cloacimonas sp. | reverse complement strand
AACATGCAGCAATAGCGGTAGCATTGCCCACCCATTGCCCTCTTTGTGGGCAATGGGTGGGCAATAATAGGGCAATGAAAGCAAGGTAGGAGGATACTCTAGAAACGGTTTCCCCAAATTTCCCACTTTGTTTGAAAGTGAGTCATTTATAAAGAGAACAACACCCGGCAATTTTAGATGAAAATGAGTCTTAAATGGCATTCAATAAGCAAAAGTGCAACAAATCACCGAGCTTACACAAGCCGGTGTATTTGTTGCACTTTGGTATTGAAAAGAGTTAAAGCTAAAAGAGAGCTTTCACCAATTGAGCAGGTTCTAACCTGAAAGTTGATCCCTTACCTTCAAAGAAATGGTGTTCTTTGATCAAATGGATATTTAGCGAAGTCCAGGTAACGGTAACGTTGTTTTTGGTGTTGGTAAGCTTCGTTACAGACTTTCTGAACATACCGCCATGAGCATAGGGACAGGGAATCCTTCCGCGGGTTGTCTCTGTTTCGACTTTGTAAATCTCTTCCATAGTTATGGTGCCATCGAAGGTGCTGAAACTGGCGTCGGTAAAATACAGCATTCTTTCCGCAATTTCTTCGGCACTTTTTTCCAGCTTATCCAGCTCTTGTTCATCCGCACTGATAATTGTGCTGAGGCTCCTCTTATCCTTACCTAAAAAACCGGTAAGAGATATAGTCCCGGGCATCATACGCGCTCTTACGCGCGTTTCTTGTTTTGTTTCTTTCATAATATCATCCAAAACTGTCGTAGTATATTTTGTCCTTGGGAATCCCATTTTCCATGAGGGCTTTTGTTACAGCATTAATCATTCCGGGGCTTCCGCATAAATAAGCCTCGGTGTTTTGGGGGTCTTGTATCGCTTCAATAAAATAAGGCATCACAAATCCTGTTTTCCCTGTCCAGTTATCTTCGGGCTTTGCAGCTGAAAGCACGGGTTCATACTTGAAATTCGGGAATACATGCTCCATGGCTTTCATCTCTTCTGTTAAATATAAGTCTTTAGGTGTTCTTGCGCCAAAGAAATATGTCATTTTTCTGTTTGTCCCTACTACCAGCAAGTGTTCCAGGATAGATTTAATCGGAGCTTTGCCTGATCCGCCCGCAACATAGATGATATCAGCATCAGTATCACGCAGGTAGAAATCTCCATAAGGACCGGTTAAGCTAACCTTATCCCCCACTTTAAGATGCCTGTGTACCCATGTGGTACATATACCCTCTGGAACATAGCGAATTATTAGTTGTAATGCATCGTTGATCTCCGGTTTGGAGGAAATGGAATAAGCACGGGATACCCGCTCTCTCACTTTGTCATAAGGTTCGGTATCAAGCTGTACATATTGTCCGGCAAGGAAATCAATCCTTTCTCCCTCGGCGAACTTGAAGGTGATGCCTTTGGTGTCGTAGGTGTAGTCAATAATTTCGGTAACGGTGGCATGGTAGCGTCGGATATTAAAGATGCTGGAAGGAATTTCTATCTTTATATCGCTTTTCACTTTTACCTGGCAGGCAAGTCGGATATCACCGGCTGCAATCTCTTCTTTAGATAACAAAGGCTTTTCGGTGGGCAATAGTGGCCCCCCACCGGAAACAACTCTGCACTTACATGCAGCACAACTGCCTCTACCTCCACACGCTGAGGGAAGGAATATTTGCTTATCGGAAAGTGAGCTGAGTAAGCTGTTTCCGCCTGTTATAGTTACTTCACGCTTACCATTGATATCTATCTTGCAATCCCCATAGTTGCTTAACCAGCGTTGGGCGATAACCATTAACACGGCAAGGGAAACACCAATCGCACTGAGTACTGCTATATCTTTTAGGATCATTATCAACATTGCTTGCTACCTATTGAACCTGAACTATGCCGGAAAAACCAACAAATGCCAAAGCCATGATCCCGGTGATTATAAGGCTGATCCCCACACCTTGCAAGCCCGCAGGAACCAGCTTTTCTTTCAGTTTACGCCTGATGGCAGCCAGCATCAGGATGGCTAACATCCAACCTATTCCGCTACCGGCACCAAAGGCAATAGACTGCAAGAAGTTGTAACTGCGAATCACCATGAATAAGCTTACGCCAAAGATTGCGCAGTTCACGGTGATAAGCGGAAGGAATATGCCAAGTGTGTAGTACAGCGCAGGTGCGTAACGCTCTATCACCAGCTCCAGCAATTGCACAAAAGCGGCAATAACGATGATAAAAACAATGTATTGCAGATAAACAATATCGAAGGGAACCAGGATATAACGATACACCAACCAGTTCAACCCCGTTGTAACGGTAAGCACAAACATAACCGATATCCCCAGCCCAAAGGAGGATTCCATTTCTCTGGAAACAGACAGGTAGGAACACATTCCCAGGAAGTTGGTAAGCAGGATGTTACTGGTGAATATAGCTGCCCAAAATAGCAAGAATGAGCTGATATCCATCTTATTACGCCTTTGCCTTATAATACTTCACGTTGATAAACCAGATAAGCATGGCAAGAATAAAGAATGCACTTGGTGCCATCACCATCACAGACCAATTCGTCCACCAACTGCCCATTATCTTAATCCCAAAGAGACTGCCAAAACCAAACAGCTCGCGGATAAAGCTGATAACCAGTAAAACCAATGTATATCCCACTCCTGCACCTATGCCATCAATAAGAGAATCCAGAGGCTTATTCTGAGAGGCAAACGCTTCTGCTCTGCCCATCAGGATACAGTTGGTAATTATCAAGCCTACATAAGGACCCAGTTGCTTGCTGATGAGGGGTAGATTTGCTTGCAGGAAGATATCCACGATAATCACATAAGCAGCAATGATCAGCGTTTGCACCATCATGCGCACACTACGGGGTATCCAAGCGCGAATAAGAGAAATAGTGAAACCCGATAAAGCAAGAGAGAAGATTACTCCCAGCCCCATAATCAGGCTGTTCATCATCAGATTAGTTACCGCCAAAGCCGAGCAGATACCAAGTATCTGCCGCCAGACGGAGTTTTCCTTGAATGCGCTGACTATAAATATGTCTTTCTTCTTCATGGCTTCACCTGCTTAAGGTATGCCGCGTAAACCAGATTCAATTCATCTTTCAACATTTTGGTCACGCTTGTGGAGGTAATTGTTGCCCCAGTTATTTGTTGGATTTGGTTAGGCTTCGTAGCAGTTTGACCTTCGGGAATGTATTCAAAATCACTTATATAATCATCGGTTTTGCCATCTGGCTTCAATATCTGAACATTGTTAAATTGAGCTAAGAACCAATCTTCCCCAATTCTGGCACCTAAACCGGGAGTTTCCATTTGTTCGTATATCGCCAAACCTTTTAGGGTCTTAAAATCGGCAGACAACGCGACTAGTGCACGCATTGTCCCCCATAGTCCTTTACCGCCTATATCAACGCAATAACCCAGGATAGTGTTATCAATCTCGGCAACAAACACTCTCCTATCTAAACCAGCCAAGGGAGTTTCTTTTACATAGCTGTTAAACGTGTTGGGGTAATCTTGCAACAGATGGAATGGTTTGGTGCTAAGTGCTTCCCCAAGCGGCTCAGATAAAAGGTTAAGCACCATTTTCTGATAAGAATCCTTTCTATAGGCATTAATGTTCTCTTCACTACCCCGATACATGGCAGCCAAAACCCCTACAAACACAATGCAGGTGGCAAGCATGAACAAAATCGGATAGAGCATGGAATCCCTGAAGCTTTTCTCACTCATTTCTTAGCTCCGGCTTTGGATAGGCTTTCCACACCGTAATCAATCAGGGGCATAAAAGAATTCGCCAGTAGCAATGCGAACATGAATCCCTCGGCAAAGAGTGAGAACCGGCGGATAAACACCGTTAGGAAGCCAATTAGTATGGCATATATCCAAATTGATAACTTACCCTTGGGTTGCGACACCGGATCAGTAGTCATAAATACAATCCCAAACATCGCACCCCCGCTAAACAAGAAATAGAGCGGGTTGGAAGCAGGAAAGAAGATTACATTAAATAGAAGAATACTGGCAGCAGTGCCCAGCATAGGTTGCCATTTAGCGGTTTTAGAAAGAATCAGATACACACCTGAGAGGATTATCAGCAAGGCAGAGGTCTCACCCAAAGAGCCGGGTATGAAACCAATAAACGCATCGGATAAGCGGTGTATATCTTCCACACCCATGCGGTGCTGATTGAGAATGGTAGCACCAGTTTCCATCGTTTTATTGTTACTCCAGAAGTAGAACCCACCAGGAAAACCGGTAAAGGGCTTAATCCAGGAGATCGTCATCTGATTGGGGAAGGAGATATACACAAAGGTGCGCCCCAGAATTGCCGGATTGAAGATGTTAGTGCCAAATCCGCCAAACACCATCTTTCCAAATGCAATGGATACAATAGCACCTACCGCAGATATCCAAAGCGGGATAGTAGGAGGCAGGGTCATTGCAACAAGCGTAGCAGTAACAAATGCTGCCATGCTTACTTTTCCACCCTTCTTCTTGTAGATGAACATGTACTCGGTTATGTAGGCAAAGATATTGGCGACCCCTACAACTGCCAAAACCCGCCATCCAAACAGGTATATAGCAAAGATCATGAGGGGAATAAGGGAATAAAGCACCTTGTTCATGATTTGCTGCTTTAAGATTCTTTCAAACATAGCAGTCCCTTTTAGTATGGATAAACCGGCATTGAGGTGTCTAAGGTATCAGCCATGGGCATGCTGCCCTTGCTGAGAATCAACTTAACTGAAGAGCTTTTATTAACCTTGCTGCCAGAGGAAGGAATGCTACGCATAACAGTATTTACTGAGTAGATATCGGAATAGGTGGAATCCGCCACCAAGGTGTGCAACCCCAAATTGCGAAGTGTGATAATCACTTCCTGGAAAGGTCTTCCGATAATGGAAGGAACTGTTACAGAGGAAGAACCCTTGCTGATAACCAGATACACAGTGCCATCCTGCCTGATCTTCTCACCCGGCTCAGGATGCTGCTCCAGGACTGTTTCTATTGCATCTGTATCGCTAAACAAAGAATCTTTCACAACTACATGCAGCTTCTCCGCTTGCAGTATTCTCTTAGCTTGCAACAAACCGGTACCCATTACGTCTGGTGTATCAATCTTAGGAGTTCTGCCCAATATTACGGGGAAGATAATCTGGCTGAAAATAAACGCTGTTACAATAATAATCCCCAGTCCAATACCCAGGAGGTAACCTATTTTCTTCAGCTGTTCGTTATTCATTGTTTTGCTCCTACTTTACTCGTTGAAGCTTTGCACCGAAAGCACCATCCATGTGATGGCGAAATGGAACAGTCTTAAAATATCCGTGATCAGTGTATTGAGAAGGGAGCGTAAGCGAAGCATTCACTAGCTCGAAACGCTTATTTCTGGCTAGGAAGGAAGCTATCTGCTCTTCATTTTCCTGAGGGTTCATGGTACAGGTAGAATACACCATAAAGCCACCTATTTTAATGAAGTTAGCAGCATAATCAAGTGCTTTTTCCTGTATCTTAAGCAATTCTGGGATATTCTGATGCACTTGCCAACGCAAATCTGCCTTGCGACTGAACACACCCCAACCAGAGCATGGAGCATCCACTAAAACGCGGTCAAACGCCGGAGCTACGGGACCATACTTGAAGGCATCATTCACCACCAAGTTAATATTTATTAGCTGAAGCCTATCCGCAGCCTGCTTAAGTAGCTTCATTTTATTGGGGATTTTATCCACTGCTATTACTTCTCCGGTATTAGCCATTAACTCTGCAATGTATGTGCATTTCCCCCCGGGGGCAGCAAACAAATCAAGAACGCTTTCCTCAGGCTTGGGATCAAGGAGTTCCACCACCAAGGCAGCGGAAGTGTCTTGCACAGAAAAATAACCCTCAGAGAAGGCAACGTCATCCAATACTTCCATAGCTTTCGTCGTGTGAAACATCATCTTACTTGCAGTAGAAGGTGTTAACGTGATGTTTCTTTTCTGATAGTAAGATAGCAGTTTATCCGGGCTTGTTGCTGTGCTGTTAACTCTGATATGAAGCTCTGGATTCTCGTTGAAATATAGTGCCAGATACTCAGTATCCTCTTCGCCCCAATAGGTTATCCACTGCTTTATCAGTTCTGGCGGGAAGGAGTGCTCGTATGCAATCCGCAAGTAAGGCTCTGTTGGGTACTGAACCTGCGGGTTACGGAGGTAGTTCCGCAGCACTGCATTAATGAAATCTGCAATCTGGGGATTGAATAAGGTTTTAGCTAGCTCCACGCTTTCAAAAACAGCAGCATGCTCCGGTATGGACGATAAATACAGTATCTGGTATAAAGCCGTGTAGAGGATGATCTTAATCTTCAAATCCGTTGCTGCATACTTCTTGGCATCGGTAAAATTGGAAAGTATGTAATCCAACTTCAGGCGTTGTTTTATTACTCCCTTCACCAAGTTGTAATAAAGCCCCACATCCTCACCAGTGCTTTTCAGCTTCTTAGCACGTTGCTGTAATAGGGCATCCGAAAAGTCGCCGTCTTTCAGCACTTTTAGAATTGTGGAGTAAGCTTCCTGGCGAAAGTTCATTTGCTCCTCTGATAGATACGCTTAATCGTCTCTTTTATCAAGGCTTCGGTGCTGTAATTCTGAGTTTCGGTTCCCATCATTCCAAGCTCCTTACGGATTTGGACAATGTTGAACCCCAAGGAGATAAGCGCAGTCTCCACTTCTGAGCAGTTATCTATAGTCCCAAGATCAGTATGTTCAATATGCTCCGCCAGCTTATGAACCGCATCCCTTAGCTCCACAATAAGCCTTTGTGCAGATTTCTTGCCTATACCCGGCACACGGGTAAGCAAGCCTTCTTCACCGGAGTTCACCGCTCTCATAAATGCAGGGATGCTAAGTGTGGAAAGTATTGAAAGAGCTATCTTGGGTCCTATCCCGCTAATCTTAGTAAGCATCTGGAATAGTTCCCTTTCTGCTTGCGTGGCAAACCCAAAGATGCGTATATCATCCTGGCTGATATGCAGATATGTTAACAAGCTACATTCCTTGCCAAGCTCCGGTAATACCTCAAAGGTGCTAATTGGTATCTTAAGCTCCCAACCAATGCCCATAGTTTCTACCACGGCCATAACCGGACTTTTATGGGTAAGGCTTCCCTTTATATACTGGATCATATCATCCACTTCATACGATTGTAATGGCAGGTAGCAATAGCAAGAGCATCGTAGGCATCATCACGCCGCGGGCTTTCTTTCAGCTTGTAAAGCTGGTTTATCATATAGCGTACCTGTGTTTTGGTAGCATTTCCCCCACCTACCACAGATTTCTTAATCTCGCGGGGACTGTATTCCACCATTGGGATTCCCTTGCTTGCAAGTGCTAGAAGTATTACTCCGCGTGCATGCCCAAGCGTAAAAATACTCTTCACCTGCTTATGAAAGAACATGCTTTCCACCGCAGCTATTTCCGGTTTGTATTCGTCCAACACGGAGCAGATACGCTCATACAGGACTTTCAACCGCAAAGGGAGAGTTTTTTCCTTGGTAACATCAATCACGTCACAACCGGCGGCAAGCACTTTTCTGCCTTCCATCTGGATCAAGCCATAACCACAATAGCGGCTACCGGGATCAATACCTATGATTATCACTTCTTTGCTACTTTGGAGAGCATTAAGCTCTATTAGTAAACCTTATCCTTCTCGTTCGAGTTGCTCCATTACAGAGTCTGATAGCTCAAAATTAGCATACACTTTCTGAACGTCATCTAGGTCTTCTAAAGTATCGATCAGACGCATTAGCTTCGAAGCTACATCATCTGCATTCACGGTTGTTTTGGGAATTCTGGTAAGCTCTGCATTAATCACTGGAAAGCCTGCCTTCTCAAGATTGCTGATCACAGCATGAAACTCTGTGGGTGAGGTGTAAATATCAAAGTGGTCATCATTAAGCTCCACATCATCTGCACCCGCTTCGATGGCTTGCATCATGAATTCGTCTTCATCGAGTCCGGCTGAAGGAACGTTCATGAAGCCCTTCTGTTCAAAATTCCAGGATACCGCCCCACTTTCAGCAAGGTTACCACCATATTTGGAAAAGGCATGCCGAAGCTCTGCCACACTGCGGTTTCTGTTGTCTGTCATCACGTCTACCACAATGCCAACCCCGTTGTGCCCATAACCTTCGTAGGTTATTTCTTCGTAAGCTGCACCTTCAATTTCACCGGTTCCGCGTTTGATAGCTCGTTCAATGTTCTCTTTGGGCATATTGGCTTCTTTGGCAGCACTTATGGCTGTGCGTAGACGGGGATTCATTTCAGGGTCACCGCTGGATTTTGCGGCTAAAATGATTTCTTTAACGATGCGGGTAAATATCTTACCCCGCTTGGCGTCGGTTGCGCCTTTTTTGTGTTTGATCGAACTCCACTTATTGTGTCCAGACATATAAACCTCTTCTTTATCTTAATCATTTCTTTCAAGTTTCATCAAAGCAGAATCCCTGCTTTGCTGTCAAGAAAAAAGGAAGCGGTTTTCACACCGCTTCCCTATTGTTATATCTTTTGCTTCAAGGCTGGAGTAATTCCCGGTCTGTTCATGTACAAACTCTTCCCTGTGCGTTTTCTATTTGTTTAGGCTTCGGAATCCTGCCAGGCTGCTACTACCTTCTGGGTAATATCTTCCGGCACCTTCTCGTAGTGGGAGAACTTCTGGGTAAAGCGTCCGCGTCCCTGAGTGAAGGACTTTAACGCAGGATAGTAAGCAAACATTTCCGCCATGGGCATCTGGGCATTCAGGTATTGCTTCTTACCGCGCTGTTCCATTCCCATGATGCGCCCCCTACGGGTTGAGATATCGCCCATCACATCGCCCATATATTCGCTGGGAACGATGATCACGATCTCGTGGATAGGCTCCAGCAGAATCGGTTTGCACTTCTTAAAGCCTTCTTTTAGAGCCATGGAGGATGCGATCTTGAACGCCATTTCGGAGCTATCAACATCGTGGTAACTACCGTAATAAACTTCCACCGCCACGTCCACAACCTGATAACCGGCAATGATACCCTTTTCCATGGTCTCAACAAGGCCTTTCTCGATAGCCGGCACGAAGTTTGAAGGTATCACACCGCCCACGATAGCATTGATGAACTGGAAGCCCTCTCCGCGTTCAGTAGGCTTAATACGGAAATACACATCACCGTATTGACCGCGTCCGCCGGATTGCTTCTTATGCTTGTAATTGGATTCCGCACTCGCCATAATGGTCTCTTTATAGGGGATACGCGGTTCTTTTAAGAGAGAATCTACTTTATAACGATTTTTCAGTTTCTTAAGCACCAGTTGCAATTGCTGGTCGCCCATACCTGATAGCACGTTCTCATGAGTTTCCACATTCAGTTCATAGCGGATGGTGGGGTCTTCGGCGATCACACGTTGCAGAGCAGAGCCGATCTTGTCTTCATCGGATTGATTAACTGCTTTTAATGCCTGCCATGTAGTGGTAGTGGGCAGTTCCACGGGCACGATAGCCTTGGTGGAATTAGGTGCCACGATGCTGTTCATCACTTTGGCATTTTTCAGCTTAACTAATGCACCGATATCACCGGCTTTTATCTCGCTGCAATCGTTACGGGTTTTGCCAAGCATATAGTACATATTACCAATCTTATCCTTGGCGTCCTTTTCAGGGATGTATATCTCTGTGCCGGTCTTTATCGTGCCTGAAAACAGGCGGACATAGGCAAAATCACCCATATTTGGGTCTGCATAAAGCTTAAAGGTATAGCCAAGCAGTTCGCCATTGGGACTTGCAACAAATTTAGCCGGCTGGTCATCATCCAGAATATCCATTTCGGCTGCATCAGCAGGAGAAGGCAGATAAGCTATTATGCCGTCTAAAAATGCTTGCACACCCACGCCGGTTGAGGCGGAACATACAAATGAGGGAGAAACTTCGCCGGTGGCAACAGCTTTCTTA
>CAYSGM010000109.1:0-10079 GCA_964430595.1 uncultured Candidatus Cloacimonas sp. | reverse complement strand
TTACATCCCCCAACGGGCTTGAATTAAGAGTTGTGACTTCAGTACTACTCCCTAACTGCAAGCTGTCAGCCATAGAACAGGTGGAGTCGCCATAAAAGAAAATGAAGTTGCGTATTTGATTATTAATAATGTAAAACTGCACCATGTCACCATATCCATCTGTATCTACATCTCCGACTCCACATAAATTACCATACACATAGCGAAATGGATAGGGGGTGGCAGTTACATCAGTCCAAATCAATACATTCACTGGTGTAGAGGTATTCATGGGTACCGTGGTTATTGATATGTCGGCTTTATTATCACCGTTGATATCGCCAAGGGGATATACATCAACTTGCCACAAATCCTGTGAGGAAAAAGGCAATTCTACATCCGGAGTGGGCTGGGGGATGGTTCTGCCAAAATATATACACACTTCTTTAGTACCATTTGCCAGCCTTTGGGGGATAACCAAATCCTCAATTCCATCTCCATTCATGTCACCGGCATTGATCATAGTATTCTCTCTGTTTGAATAGGTTTCCGCCCCCAAATGGTAATGGTACTGCCCTTCAATCACAAAGTCCGGGATATTGTCAAAACCGGGTCCTCCCCAATAGAAATAAATCTTGCCCCACATGTTGTATATATTGCTTACCCCATCGGGATTCCACAAAGGGGCTTTTACAATAAGATCATCATATCCATCCCCATTGAAATCCATGCTAACTAAGGAAGCACCGAATTCGCTGCCAATGAATTCTCCTGCCATTGTTTGGATCAAATCCATGTGGTTGATGCCAAACATTGGCACAATCAGCAGTAAAAACAATGCTGCGTAAAGTAGGTATAATAACCTGTTCATGTTAGCCTCCATGTAGCTGGTGGTAAGTAATGAGATCGGGTAGGAGATATCTTCATAAGTATCTCAAACCGCAGGAATACATTAGAAAAGAAATTGATATTGTTGTCAAGAAATCCCTAACAAGCCAGCGAGTCTGGAGTCGATGTTGCCATTGGTAACTGCAAGTTATCGCTATGTTCACAGGCAACATGGACTACAGCGATCCCCGGTTAGCAATGTGTCGCTGTAGTCCATCCGGCTGATTTAACTGGGTAATGAATTAAAGTTTGGCAAAGCCGGATCGACTCCAGACTCAGCTTTTGGTAGCCAACATCCCTTTTGTACTACTCATCTCCCTCTCTATAAGCTCTTTCCTCTTTTCCTCTTTGTTAAACCCCCTCTGCTTTTCCTCTGTGTTAAAAGAAATCCCCCCTTTTCTCCTAGTTTTGAAAAAAACACCAAATCTGTCCCAAAACCTAGAATCTGTCCCCCACACTACTATGAAGGTTATAAATTCAAATCATAAAAAAAAGCCCTCCATTAAGAAGGGCAAGATGTGTATAGAGTGTGGCAATGTGAGAGATAAGCTTAAGCTATTCCTTTTCGGCAAGGCGTCTGGATAGCACCGCCAGGGAGGCGAACATATCCACGTATTCCACAATGATATCGGCAGGAACCAGTATCTTGTGAGGTGTGAAGTTCCAGATAGCCTTTATCCCGCTATGCACCATGATGTCGGCGATAAGCTGGGCGGATTCCGGGGGAACGGTGATTATACCTATCTTGATATTATCCTTTAGCGCCATAGCGGTGAAATCCAACGCAGAATACACCGGAATACCGTGCACAACGCTGTTTATCAGTTCCGGACTGTTATCGAAGCCTGCCACTATGGATAAGCCTTTCTGGGCAAATTCCTGGTATCCCAGCAGGGCAGAGCCAAGGTGACCCACCCCCACCAGAAAACTGGCGGAGGTGTCGTTCCAATTAAGTAATGCTTCGATGGCGGAATAAAGCTGATTCACCTTATATCCGCTTTTGGGGCTGCTAACCACGTTCGTAAAGGAGATATCCTTGCGCACCAGGGTTTGATGCACATCGGCAAATACGGATATCTTGGTAGTGGTCACTTCCTTCAATCCGGCGCGCTTCAATTGACGAAGCACCTCCAGATATTGGGGCAAGCGTTTGATGGTGCTGGTGGGGATTTTTACCATCTTATGAGCCTTATTCCACGGGGAATGAATTAATGAATGAGGTTAGATGCATGGTTGATAGCACCGTTCCCAAAACCATGGCAATCACCATGATCAGCTTGAAGTAATCCTGTGCTTTAAGCATGCTAACCAGTTCCGGATTGCGGGATAGGTAGGCAGAGGCAGCATAGAACTCTTCGCCTATTAAGGTGTAATCGCAGGTGGTGATAAAGAAGGGTATTTGAGTGATGGCATCGGTGGCGGCTATCTGAATGGCACCGGCTTGGTTACCTGTTTCAGTTAGCAGCAGTGCTTCTGCATTGAAATAGCCCATGTAAAACACGGTAGCTACCCGTTCACGCACGGTTATGCCATTTACGCCGGCACAGAAGGGGAATTGATCACCGGAAACGTAGAAGATATCGTTCTGATCAAAGGCATCGCTGCGTCCCACTTCGCTGTATGCGCTCTGGACAATTTCCTGCGCCATGGGGAGCACCAGATAATCACAATGGGGAGATACAAGGCGGATGTCGAACTCTGCGGCTTTCTTGGCAATCTGGCTAAGGATCATCATGGAAGCGATAGTGCAAACATCACCGAGGGTTCCCCATCCGGGAACAAACATGATGGGTCTGCCCATTTCTGTGGCTCTGCCGATGGCATTATCTATCTCGTGCAAGCCTGCTATGGGGCGGATATACACTTCGCGACGGCGGGTATGATAGATGGCAAACACCAGCAGCACGCAGAACAGCAGGGTGGCGGCAAAGGTCATTATCTTGGTGTCGTCTATCCATTCGCTACGGGGGGCAAACCACTTGTTTCCGCTTTTATCTATGTATGTATCGGTAATAACAAAGGCACCGTTACCATCGGTCTTTAACAGGCGGTAGGAGTAGCTGCGGGTACTGGCTTCGCGGGCTTTTAGCATGGTTTTTAGCCACTGCTTGTTATTCTTGGCTTGTTTCGCCTGTAGGTAAACAGGATGGGTAGTGATATAATTGTAATTGGCTTCCAGCCCCTGAAGCTGCATGGTGAGGGAATCCGGTGCAGCACCGGCAGAATAGCCTTTTATCGCAGCTTTATACTTGGCAATCTCATCTTTGGTATCTGCCAGGTCTTTCTCGAATTTCTCGCGGAATAAAGGAATCACGAAGTTGAAGCCACTATCTGCTTCTGCTGCCACGGAGATTTGCGGTTCCAGCACAAGCTGCTTGCTTTTGGCATCGTAACCGGTGATAAGCTGATACAACACATCCTCGTAAGGAACGCTGTGATCATAGGCGCGGGCAATGGCGTTGGTGCGGTTTCCATACATGAAGGCAGGCTCGATGTGATTGCGGGTGAGCACGTCAAAGTACTGTTTGCTGACAGCTTCACCGCTCAGATTAAGCTCTTTGCCCTTGAACAGCTTGTTAACGGAATCATATACCACTTTCTGCTCTGTGTAGTCAGGCTCAAAGGTGCTTTTCCCGTCAACTTCCATAGATATTTTGAGGCGCATTTCAGTCAAACCGATGTGCTGTTTGGGGAGTTTGAAAACAAGGGATTTATCAATGAAGAACTCGTCCTTCTCTCCGATAATTTTGCCATCGGGAGTCAGGAACGAGAAACGGAGCTTATCAATATTGTGGTTCTCGTTGGCAGCCAGCTCATAGTTCACTCTCAGTGCTTTCTTGGCATAGCTGGTAAAGCTGGCACTAACCATGTATGCAACAGGCTTGCCGATGGATACCACAAGGTTATCTCCCTTGTCGTTCTTCTTGTCCACCACTGTAAAGCTTGGCATTGCAGGCAAGGCCGCAGCATCGATTACGCGATAATGCTTGGCGGATACGGCAGCCATCTGCCCGGAATAGTCACTGTAGGATAGCACCGCGGTGTAGTCCTCAGGATTGGGGGGCAGAACAATGCCTTCCGCTTTTGTATCCACCTGATGATAAAGGGTGCCGGGACCATAGTAGTTAGGAAGCTGGAAAAGCTGCATGGCAGATGCTTGCCAGCCTTCCGGCAAAGCAGTGGAACCTTCCGGAATAGTATTCTTGGGCACCAGCCAGCCTTCCCAAAGCGCAATATCGGGGCTGGATACAGCAGGTATCCACTCGAAATTCATCTTGCCGGTATCGCGGACATAAGTGCTGAATAGAATAGCAGAATTATCCGGGGGGTTATCCTCGGGAATGATCTTTTGGATTTTGGAGTAAGGCAGCAGATTGCCGCGTTCATTCACGCCAAGCACGGTATAATAGTATTCCTGTCCGGGGAGAGGATTGGCGAAGATGTATTCGAACTGATACATCTTAATCCCGGTGAGAATTTCTTCTTTCTCTTTGATGGGGTGAGTGTGTTTATAAAGCTTAGTGTTTTTAATGCCACCTATAAAGCTATAGCGTCCGATAAGAGACCCAAGCAGTTTGGGATCCTGTGGGAATTTGCGGAAAAGGGGGCTGTTGGCTGCTTGCTGCTTTTCTTTCTTAATCTTGGTGGGGGCACTTTCAAATTCGATTAGTGGTTGGTCGCCACGGTCGTAGTAAAATAGTTCGGGAGCCAGCACGCCAAGCTTGGGATCAACTTCCATACTGCTTAGCAGGAACAGGCTATCCGGGGAAACACCTCTATAGATGTTATATTTAATTATGCGGTGGGACTTATCCAGGGGTTTCCATTTCAGGATGATGCCGGCACCATCGTCGTTAGGCATATCTATGGCGGTAAATTCGCTGATCTGCCCTTTGATGGTTTCGGGTTTTGCCTGATCCGTACTAACTAAAGCCAGGGTAAGCAATAAGGCTGCACATAGGACAAGCAGAGCTTTCTTCATTTCTTTATTCCTTTGAGACACCGGCTTTGGCAGAAGCACTGTCCCGCCAAAGCCGATATATCAACACGGTTTATTTCAGTAAACCCATGACGTCGTTCACAAGGAACTGGATACGCCCGATCAGCAGGGATATACGAGCCATAACGGTCATGCCGAAGGAAGCTCCAAACCCAATCATCATATACCACTTGCCAACATTAACAAACTTGCCGTAGGTGCCACTGTGTGCCTTGGAAAAGAAGAAATACAGCAATACTGCTATGGTACCGATGAAGATAAGGAAGAGGTTTACTGTCTCAATTGGAACCATTCCCTGGCGCATTTGCACCAGAATAGAAGCATGGATTCCCAGTGGCACACCCATGCCTATAGACATCATGGAGAAAGCAATAGGATAACGTGATAGCCAGCCTAGCTTGCGGGAGAAACGAAATAGATACAGTGTACCAAGAATGGCGGGAATGATCAGGATAAAGTTATGCTTTAACACAATCGGTTGCCATAAGAAGGGAACAAAGATGCGTTCGTAGGTAAACACCAAGCCATAGCCCAGCGATATCCCTACCAACAACTGCTCCGACATTTGGTATAAAGGATTATCCTTGTAAAGGAAGGAGAAGATACATAGGGTGAAGAAAGCACCCACCAGATTACTCATTAATTCAAAAGACATTGTTTCCTCCCCTTAGTTCTTTGCCGCTTTGGCTTTTTGGATGAAGTAACCGATATTACCCAGGATGATAAACAGAATTATCATGATATGAGCTACCGATTGAGCATTCATACCGATGCGCGCAACCTTGAATTTATAGATCGTGTTGCGGGTCATACGGTTAATGTCGGCAAAGGCTGTTTCGCCAAGCTGATCTCTAATCTCAGGAGTTATCTTGGTTACATCCACCACAACATTATCCCCTTCCTGGGTTTTCAGGTTATCGAATATTGCTGCTTGAGCAGGATATTTCGCGATGAAGCTTGCATATTCCTGGGGGGTAAAGGCTGCCATAGTTTGGGTGGTAATCTTAATCAGCTTCTGGGTACTCTCGTCGTTCAGGATTTCACGCCCGAAGGGACGTCCGGGAAGCAGCTTGTTACCTTCAGCATCTACTTTAATGCTATAGTCACGTCCGGGTTCGCGGTAAGCAGCAAACACATCCACCATCTTCTCGTATTCAGCAGCACCTTTCAGCCCTGCCAACATCCCGATAAGCTGACCTGATTGCAAGTAAGGATATTCGTCCGCAGCCATAACAGCCGTTACGCCAACAGCCACGTTCAAACCGAACTTGGGACGGGCATATGTGAACCAGGCACCGCCGGCAGCACTACCGGAGAACTCTACCACCAAGTTCATTTCATTATAGTTGGTAATACCATTCATGATGGGCAAGCTTTCCAGCTTACGTCCTTCGGCATCCGTGCTAATCGTGGTGGCAATGTTATCGCCCATACCAAGTATCATTGCCAGTGCCTGGGGTTTGTAACCAAAGTTACAGTAGTCCACACCGCTCTTGATATCCGGGTACTCTTCTTTAACGTTATTAATGGCGAAATCTATAATCGGTGCTGCTGTGGGAGACCAGGTAAGGGCAAACACCTTTACATTGCGTTCAAAGCAATGCCTTAAGATTGCCACTTCCATGGGATACAATTCCGGCATAGTGGATGCATCATGGATGAAGCTAAGCAGGATGGCACGATCTTCACGTCCCGCAAAGGAATCTATCATCTGATACAAGTTCTCGGTGGGAGGGGAGGTAACGTTATCCGAATTATAGGGTATCATCAAAGGAATGATGATCGCTAAGGCAACTACTATGTATATATAGCGTCTGTCCAGCTTTTGAATGCGTTCAAAAAAGTTCATCTTCATCTCTCCTTATCAATCCCCGCCGCCCAGATAGGAGCGTTCGATTCCAAGCAATATCTTCAAAGAAGTGGCTACAGAGCCAAGCCCAACGCCAAGTGCTATTCCGCGCTTGGAAGCCAGATTGGGAACGTCAAGAATCCATTGTGATATCGTGGGTAGGTGCTTGGAAATCTTCACACCAAGGGGAACCTGAGCCAGCATCACAAATATGGCAGCAGCCAATAGCACCGTAGCTTCCATAGAACGTGCGCGGAAGGCTTTGTATGCGGCAGATGCCATATAGAATGCTAGCAAGGAGAACATCGTGGCACTCATGGGCATTTGCATGTTCTCGAACATCCACATCAGCAAGCCGCCTTTTTGCATACCGCCGATCAATCCGGCAAGCGCAGTTACAATAAAACCCGCAAAGAAGAAATAGCTGAACTGCCATTTCGGAGCCCGCCGTTTTATCTTGCTGCTGTGCATCATGGAAAGACTGATGATACCAAGTAGAGCTGCGAAGGGTGCTGATGCATAGCTCCATGGTACATAGAATTTATTATAGAAGTCATCCTGGAGAAACTTGTGGGGGCTGAATGCATATGCCACAAAGATAAGTCCACCAAAGATTACGATGAAGAGTGGTATTGTCTTTTTCATTTAAGCCTCGTTTATTTAAGGGGTAGTAAGTCGTTTAATCCGGTAAACTGGAAAGTGGAAAGCACTGCACCCAAGATCATAATAGTAAGGATAAAGAACTTGAAGTAGTCCTGCGCTTTCAGGGTTCCCAGCAACATAGGCTCACGATTAAGATAAGCAGAAGCGGCATATAGCTCTTCGCCGATCAAGGTGTAATCGCAAGTGGTAATAAAGAAGGGTACTTGGGTTACAGCATCGGTTCCGGCTATTTGCACAGCGCCAACCGCATTACCTGTTTCCGTCATCAACAGTGCCTCTGCGGCAAAATAGCCCAGGAAGAAGTTCGTAGCCATGCGTTCACGGATCATGATTCCGTTCACACCGGCAACGTAAGCAAACTGAGCATTGGTTAGGTAGAACACACTGTTTTTATCGAAAGTATCCGGTCTGCCGACTGAATAGTGGGCTTCACGGACAATTTCCTGTGCGATGGGAAGCAGGATATAATCATAACACGGTACGATCAGCTTGGTGTCATATTCAGCAGCACGTTTTGCCACCAATCCCAGAATCCCCAACGAGGCTATTGTAGCCACATCCGCCAAGCCACCTATCCCCATGCAATACAGCATCGGGCGTCCCATTTCTGTGGCTCTGCCGATCGCATTATCAATTTCCTGAATACCGGCAATAGGACGGATGTAAAGGTCTTTACCGCGTTTTGCAAGATTTACAAACAGCAGCACCATGCTGGCAAACAGCACCGTGGCAAACAGGGTTACGTATTTATTCCGGTCGAACCATTCCGAAACAGGCTTCAGGTATACAATGTTACCGTTTTCTTTGGGCAATTCGCCTTCTATAAACAATCCCTTCCCATCGGTTTTCACCACCTGGTAACTGTTGTAACGGCTATAATCTTCTCGAACGCTGGCAACGTAATGCATCCTGCGTCTGGCATTGCTTATCCCATTGGCATGCGAGAGGTTATTATTCTCGCTATAAGCTGCCAATTGCTTGCCGAGACGCTCTATCTGGCTATCCATCTGAGCAGCCATGGCGGGATCAGGTAGGGCTGCCTTTTGAGCTTTCAATTCTTCCAGTTGTTTTTTAAGACCTTCCACCTTATCTTTGGCTTGTTTCACGCCAAGAGCAGGGAATATGCTGGTTTCTATTCTGGTTTCATTCTTCTTGTCGAACACCAGATCAATATCAGCAGAAAGCAGGGCAAGCGGGTCTTTTATATCCCCGGCTTTCAGCTTTCTGGCTTTGCGCTCCATCCCCTGATTGCCCTGAATTAAGGTAATCAGCGAATCGCCCTTGGCAAAGCTGAATCCCATCACAGGCTTTTGCAGCACGGAAGGATAAGGGATAGTGATATCCAGGCTGTTGTCAAAAGAGGTGTTGCGCCTAACGAGGCTTAAACTTGGAGAGGCTATCGTCTTGCGGTAAACCACATTACTAACTGTGGACACATCCAGTCCATTGCGATACAGTGCCTTTGTAGGCATAATCGCCATCATGGAGGCATCGAACAGCAAATCTTGCTCCAGCACATAATCCTGCGGGATTGCCGGCTTGCCATCCATGCTTATCTTCACCCGGAAACCTTGCTTGTAGTCATAGCCCGTGGGCAGTTTTAGCACAAGCTTGTTATCCTGATAGTATTCCTTAATCTTGGCAAAGGCCTTGGTATCGCCCTTCTTAAAGAACTCAAAATAGATGTTTTTAACCTTCTGATTATCAGTCTTGTTCAGCTGATAGTTCACCCGTAGTTTTGTAACCTTGCTATCCAGAGCCGTGGTTTTCACCACAAAGCAGATCGGATTGTCCCAGGTAACGGTAAGGCGGTCACCCTTGTCATTGGGTTTATCTTCTATCTTAAAATTAGCTATGGGTGGCAGGGCAGAGCTTTGTTTCATGCGGGGCACAGATAGCGGTGAGAAGCTGCTGAACCCGTCATAATCCATCATTTCTATGCTGTAACGCGCACTTGTATAAACGGCAATTGCTTCTTCGGTAGGCAACGGTATAGAAGTATAGTTCTTCATCATTCCACTACCGACTGCACCTTGCGCCACAACGATGGTTTTACCTTGTATGGCTTCAGGATTCTGCTTCATCTGTGTCCAAAGCGTATCGCTCATTGCGGGAAGCTGATGAATCTTATATTGGGCTAAGTCATCTTTGTAAAGCGGATACTCCCACTCAAACTGCAGGGTTCGCTTATCTTCCAGAACCACGCTGTAAAGTGCCGGAGAAGGATCGGGAGGGTTGGGAACAGGGGTTCCGGCAGTAATCTCGGCTGGTTTCTGGTATTTGTTACGTTCATTAACCGCCACAACCGTGTAATAATACTTTTCTCCGGGCTTCAGGAAGCACAGCACGGTCTGCTGATTATCCTTCAATCCCGCATAAGTATCCCCGGTTTCCGGAATCTTGCCATCAGGACCGGGAGTGGTGGGCTTATCTGTGGTAAACTGTTTACTGGAGTAATAGTATTTTCCTTTATCCACCATCGAAAGCAGCGAAAACTTATCTGCCATATCAGCAAGGAAAGGGATATCCCGGGGCATTTTGCGGTAGAGGGGGCTCTTTGCATCCTGCTGCTTTTCTTTCTTTAGATGGCGGGGTGAGGCGATATCTATGAATTCGCTGCCGGAATTGTCGTAATAATACATCTTTTCCGAAGCTACCCCGATCTTTACATTCACGGGGATGGCATCAAGGAAGAAAAGC
>CAYSGM010000108.1:0-10080 GCA_964430595.1 uncultured Candidatus Cloacimonas sp. | reverse complement strand
GGCATCCAGAGTATCATTGAAGCGGAGCTCAGTGCCAGATTGGGAGCGGAGCCTTATCAGCGCGTGGAAGGCAGAACTAACTTCCGTAATGGCTACCGTGAGCGCAAAGAGCCTCTGAGTACAGGCTTGGGTCCCATAAGTGTGAGCATCCCCAAGCTCAGGAACGGCAGTTTCTATCCCTCGATTCTGGAGCATTATCAACGAGCGGACAGGTCATTGATCAGCATCATCTACGAAGCCTATTTTGCCGGCGTTTCTACCCGCAAGATGAATAAGCTGTTCGTGGATTTGGGGTTGGAAAACATAGACCGTAGTTTTGTAAGCCGCTGTGCCGCTAAGATTGATGAGGAGGTGGAGATCTGGAAGAATCGGGAACTTGATAGGCGTTATGCCTATATCTGGCTTGATGCGATCTACACTAAGATCAGAATCGAGGGCAAGGTAAAATCTACTGCGGTGTTGATAGCGACCGGCCTTAGAGAAGATGGGCATCGTGACGTGCTGGGTCTTCACCTGGGGAACCGTGAAAGCTACTGCAATTGGAAAGACTTTCTGCAGAGTCTAAAGGCACGTGGTCTTGAGAGGTCGGAACTCTGGATCAGCGATGAGCACGACGGACTGATCAAGTCAATAGAGGAGTGTTTTCCGGGGCAGCTAAGACAACGCTGTATCGTCCACTGGATGCGCAATGCCCAGAGCAAAGTGTCCAAGACTGATTTGCTATGGCTGCTGCCACTCATAAAGGATCTGGTTGGTTCCAGGACAAAGGAGTCGTTTGAATTGGCTTGGAGAGATCTAAACAAAGTAGTCCAGTCCAAGGGTAAGGACAATTTATTGGATTGGCTGGATAGCACTTACCATGAGATCTCGGTCTATCTTGATTTCCCTGCGGCACATTGGAGTAGAATCAAGTGCACAAACTCCCTGGAGCGCTTAAATGAGGAACTCAGACGCAGAGAGAGATGCATCCGGATATTCCCGGATGAAAAGAGTTGTCTCCGGCTATTTGGTGCTATCCTGCAAGGCTATTCAGAAGACTGGATATGCGGGAAACTGTATCTTTCGGAGCCAATGGAAAAGATCAGAGAGACTTTGAAAAAAACAATCCCATTTGAGGCGACGCGCGACGGGCTGGAGCCCTGCTCCGTCGGCTACGCCTCCTCCGCAGGGCTCCAGCCCGTCGCAGCAAGGTAGTTTATTTATGAAAAAGAACTTGACTCAGATCAACAAGAAGAAAACAATGCAATTGGTCGCTTGGCCTTACATAGATTGTGAGTAACGAGGGATATCAGATGCCCTCAAACAACCAGAGAAACAATGAGTTGGAATTTACACCAACATTTGGGACTCAACACCCACCCCTACAGGAGGAACAATGAAAACAGTTGTATTGATAGGCTTACTAATATTTACTGTAGGCAGCATGTTTGGCTTAAGCAGCTATACCGATACCGAGCTATTTACGCTGGATACGGTAGCACCAACTTTAGATATTTTATCACCTATCGGAGGTGAAACATGGTATCTGGGCGATACGCATGATATCACGTGGACAGCAACAGACACCAATCTGAATGCTAACAGCGTGTATTTGTGGTATAGCTTAAATGGAGGCACTGAGTACATTAGCCTGACAGAGGCTATCGCAAATAGTGGTAGCTATTCCTGGTTATTGCCTGCCACGCAAAGCTACAACGCTAAGGTGCGCATCAGAATAAGCGATATTTTTGGCAATATCAACCAAAAGAATAGTAGCAGCAGCTTTTCCATCACCTATGTGCCACCCGCTGCCCCCGAAGGCGTGAATGTAAATACTTCAAGCGGTACAAATGCGGTTATCACCTGGCAGCCGGTTACGCAAACTATCCCACCCTATAACAGCAGCATCACACCGGATGGTTACATCGTGCTTTTCAACGAAACACCTTATGAGGATGACCGTCTCTATTATTTTCTGGGTAGGTCTTTCACCAACAGTTACACGCATCACGACGTGGCAGAATTCCGCAGCCAGATGTTTTACCGGGTAGTGGCATACAAAAACTACCGCGGTAATGACGTAAGCGCAGTGGAACAGCTTTCCAAGGATAAACCGCTGCTTTGGAAAGATGCGCTGGATATCCTACATAACGGAGGTAACAAATGAGAACGATGGTTGTAGCGCAGCATGCCGATGCTGCGAATCAGTTATCCCGCAGGATTGGCATCCTACGCTACGGGTTGGTTGCAATTCTACTGATACTAAGCTTTACACTTTGGGCCGAGACCTTTACCGCTCAGGGTTTCGAAGCCGGCGCTTCCGACACCTGGAACTATACTGCCAACCCACCCGATATGTCCCGTATTGCCTTATGGGGACGCACAGATCAACCTTTTAGCGGTGCTAATGCCCAGGCAGGTAGCTGGTATTGGATGAGTTGGGATTTGAATAATATTGAAAGCAGCCTCACCTTTGATACTGTGAACTTGCCAATTTACTATGTCTACTCTATAAGCTTCTATTACTTCACCAATGGTATAAATCCTTCCACCGAATTCTGCAAATACAGTGTTGCTTACGATAGCGGTAGTGTATGGAGCGATTGGACTACCCTTAGCCCGGATACTGATGCCTGGACTTTGGTAACCATTCCTATACCGGCTTATGCCTCAAACGTAAGGCTTAAGGTAGCTACCAGTCACGATGGTACCGGCAAATACGCCCATTGGGATAGCTTTTGCATTAACCGCAGCCCGTTACCTCCAAGTGCACCTGTAGTTTACAATACTAATGTAGCCCAGCGCACTGATGGTAGCGGACTGGTAGATATCTATTATGACCTCTTTGATGCCAATGGTGACAACAGCACTATTAGCTTGCTGTTATCTGACAATGCCGGAACAAGTTATAGTATCACTCCCAATTCTCCTAACCTTAGCGGGGACGTAGGTGCGGGCATCCTGCCTGAATCAAGAAAACACATCGTTTGGAATGCTGCTGCAGAGATAGCAGATTTTGATACTAACCAATACAAGCTGCGCATAGTGGCAGAGGATAACACCTATCCTTCTGTTGCAATACCAGTTTTTACTCCTGGGAGTGGATCATATACCGCACAGCAGACTGTTACAATTAGCTGTGCAACAACAGACGCAACTATCCGATATACAATTAACGGAACTGAACCTACGGAAAGTTCTAGTGTCTATTCTACTCCTCTTATTGTTTCTGCAAACACAACTCTAAAAGCAAAGGCATTTAAAGCACTTTGTTCTGCATCACTAACAGCTACAGCGAGTTATATATTTGACCTTAGCCAAACTCTGTTATGCTATTGGAATTTTAACTACGGAGCTCCTGCAACTGACCAAACCTGGGCTCAACCTATTCCGGCAACCGTGGGGAATGCTCAGCTAATATATACTTTTACTGATGCATTTTCGTTTGGAGGCACACTTTTTAATGGAGTCTATGGAGAAGTTGTCGGCGGCAGTTTTTGTCCTCGTGGTGGATTGGACAACGTTAATAACGGTGAATACTTTACCATGATGGCTTCTACCCTTGGTTACGATAGTATTTCCCTATCCTATCCAACCCGTAAAACATCCACTGGATTTTCCACTCAGGAAATTCAATACACCCTGGATGGAACCAACTGGATTTCTAAGGAAACTGTAAGTTTGACAGGTTTTGAGAACAACTGGGTCGCCACTCAGATGGTCAATGTTGATTTTAGTAGTATTGCCGGAGCAGCAAACAATGCAAACTTCGGGATTCGCGTGGTTCTTGATGGAGCTGGTTCTGCCACAGGTAATAACCGCATAGATAATATCCGAATCAGCGGTATACCATTTAAGTAATCTCGATGGATTTCAAACGGGTATGGCGGGAATGGGAAGTAGCGGAGGGTTCGCATGAAGTCCAAAGCGCTATAAAATATGGAGATAGCTTGAAGATGGGAAAAGTGCTTTGAACTCCAGGCTAAGATTGGTGCGCAGAACGCTGTGCACCGGTGGTACTTCGAATTTGAGGCAAAGCAAAAGAGCAGAATAGAAAAGAAACAGGATTAAAGATGAGAGTTAAAGCAGAGGAATTCATCTCAGGTTGCTACTACCATATTTACAACCATGCTGCCCAGAAATTATTGCTGTTTCGGGATGCGGAAGATTACCAAAAATGCCTTAGTCTGATGAACATATATCTGGTTAGTCCCGGCTTCTCTGTGGTGGCTTTCTGTCTGATGCCAAACCATTATCACCTGTTAATCCGGCAAAATGACGAATGCCCCATATACCAGATCATGAACAAGATATGGTTTCGCTATGCCAAGTACTACAATGGGAAGTATGGCGGTAAAGGCAGCATCTTTGCAGGGAGAACTCAGCATAAACACGTGGATAAAGACCGCTATCTATTCAGGTTATCTGCGTATATACACCAGAATCCCGTATCCGCCGGATTGGTGAAATCACCGGAAGATTGGGAATGGTCAAATTATCAGGAGTGGATAGGGTTGCGTCATACGCGATTGTGTGATTATAGTATCTGCAGGGGATATTTCAAGGATGAAACCAGTTATCGGGAAATTATGGAAGAGATAACGGCTGGAAAGCATATTGAGAAGTATTTGCTGGATTAATGGAAGTTTGGAGTTCAAGCCGGATGAGAGAACTTTAAACTAACCAATAACTTAGCGCCGGCTTGGACTTCAAATGGGCACTTGCTTGTAAGAACAAGTTTCTTGATGTACGCATGAAGTCCAAAGCACCCTCAGATAAGGAGAAAGCGTGAAATGGGGGTAGGTGCTGTGAACTCCATGCTGTGTGTAGATACTTATTGGGGTTAAGCGGAATAGACTTCTTTACCAGCCACAAGGGTTTCTTTTACCTCAAACTCAGGTCCAAAGAATACCAATTGCGACAGGCTGAGCTCGTTGATGGGATAGCCATCCGGTGGCTTTACAAATACCAAATCCGCATCTTTGCCCGGTTCAAGCGATCCAATTTGCTTATTCACCCCCAGCAGTTTTGCACTACCCAGAGTGATGTGATACAGCGCATTTGCGGGAAGGACGGGCAGGCTGCTCTGGCGGAAATTCATCATCTGTGCATGATGCAACATATTAAGGGTGGTTCCTGCGCCAACATCGCTGCCTAAGCCAAACTCAATACCTGCATCCACAATACGTTGCATGGGGTATTCACCGCTTTTCAGGTAGAAGTTTGAATCCGGACAGTGGGCTATTTTGGCATGATTTGCACTTAGCATTACCAGTTCATTATCTGTAAGATGGATAGCATGCCCAAAGATGCTGTTAGGGGTTATTAAGCCTGCTTTATCATATACTTGCGTGTAACTATCCAGACCGAATAACTCTTTCACCCATAGCAGTTCTTCTTTGTTTTCAGAAAGATGGGTTTGTATCCAAGCGTGATTGCGACTGGCAAATCGGGCAACTTCCTGCATAAGCTGCAAGGAGCATGTGGGGGCGAAGCGCGGAGTAAAGATATAATCCAGCAAAGGGCTTTTTCCGTGCCAGCGTTCATAGAGGGCAAAGCTGGTATCCAGAGAGTCAGATGTGCTTTGTTGGACAATAGCAGGCGAATTCTGATCCATCATGGTCATGCCGATCATGGCACGGATACCCATTTCCTCCGCTACGGTAAAGGCAGCCTCACAAGCTGCGGCACTGGGAGCAGTATAGATAACAGACATAGTGGTGCCGGCTTTACCCAAGGCTTTGTAGAACTGCTTTGCCAATCCTGTTGCATAGGTGGTTTCGGCAGAGCGTGCTTCTTCCGGGAATACGTATTTATTAAGCCAGGGAAGCAGGGAAGGCTCATACAATCCCCGCATCCGGTATTGGCTAAGGTGCACATGCAGGTCTATAAATCCGGGCAGGGCAAGATAATCGCTATAATCATCCACACCTGCTAAATCAGCAGTATCTGCCGGAGTGATGGATTTGATGATGCCATCTTCTATGCTGATAATCTGCTTTGGAAGGAATTCTGCACGATCCGGGGAAACAGGATTAAGAATATTACACAGGATGTTTCTCATGGTGTGAACCTCTTGATCTCCAATACCTTGCTGTTGCCAATGCCGAAGTGAAGCTCTGCTGCATTCTGCGATGCTGTCCCCTTGGCACTGCTAAGCTCACGGCTAAGCTGGCTTGTTTTGCCTTCCGGGCTTTGCAGCGTAACAATTACTCGGGTTCCAAAAGCGGGAGATTGTGGCACGGAGGCAAAGCGGGAAACATCAGATTCCAGAAGCACCGTGTCCATATCCCAAACCGGCTTCACATATATGGATTTATTGGTAGTGTTAGTGCTGTTAAGCAGTATCTTAGCCCCGTTACCGCTGCCGACCACAAGATCAAGCAAGCCATCTCGATCAAGATCGGCACAGGCATTTCCCCAGCCGTTAAACACTCTTGCACCCGCCAGCCAGGTAATATCGGTAAAGGTGCCATCGCCATTGTTGTGATACAGATAGGAGCGGTCATTCTCGTAAACTGAGGTGATAAACAGGTCTAAATTGCCGTCATTATCGGCATCAAAGAACAGCGGATCGGAATGCAGCTCATCATAGGTTATCCCTGTAGTAGAAGTTACATCCGTAAACTGCCAGTAATATATGCTGTCGCCTTCCACCACTCTGTATGCCAGCCCATCGTTACGCAGCAGCATGCTTTTATCGGAGATGTCCAGATAGCGTGGATGCGCCAGGTTAGCCACAAACAAGTCTAAATCCCCATCGTTATCATAATCACCCCAGTCCGCACCAATGCTGTGTCCGTAATAGCCCTGTTTGTATGTGCCAAGCAAGCCATACATAGGGGCTACATCCACAAATAGTGTATCCACTTGCTTCCAGCAGTAGTTCCGGTTAAGGCGGTAGTTGGTAACTAAAATCTCCTGTTTGCCGTCATTGTCAAAATCCGCAGGAGCCACACCCCGTCCGGTTTGCCCCGGTTTATCGGTGTAGGCAGGACGCAGGAAGCCCGCAGGCTTGCTCCTGTCGCTAAAGTAACCCTTATTATTCTGCCAAAAGAAATCCGGATAGCCCACCCGCTTTTGCCATTTCTCGTAGTTTGCCACATAGAGAGAAGGATAGCCAAAGCCATCCGTATCCACCCATGCAGCAGCCTCTGTGGGGTACTTATCGTCTATATCTCCAGCCCGCTCGTTCACGTTTATAAAGCGACTGCCATCCTGATTCTTCATTAGTCTTTCGCCATTATTATCTTCGCCATGACTGAGGCTTACTATATCCAGAAGTCCATCCTTGTTAAAATCCGCAAACAAGCCACCGCTGCTGTTGAGACTACTAAGATTTGCTGCTTCGCTGCTATCTGCAAAAGCCATATTGCCCATGTTGGCATACAGATACTTACCGCTGAACAGAATATCTATCATGCCATCACTGTTATAATCACCTAAGGCAACTCTGGAGTAAGGCTTACCTGAAATCCCTGCTGCCTCGCTTACATCTTCAAATACTATCCCTTGATAGTCCATAATCTCACGCATCCAGTCCATAGGGGAGGAGCTGATCTGCAGCTCCGCATGGATGGCAAGGATAGCATCCCAAGCCTCATTATCATACTTCTTGCGAGGTGAGCCCCAGCGCAAAGATTCTCCGAAATAAGCAGCAGCCTTTGTCCTTAGGCTTTCATCCAGCAGGCTTGCCCGTCCCAGCCAATAGAACTTCTCGGAAAGCTCTCCCCGGTCATTATTTGCAAACTGTATGGACTGCATTTGTTTAAGCAGTTTCGCCACTGCCTTATCAGTAGCCTTTGTTTTGGCAACGATGTTTTCTTCATCACCGTTATAGCCATTTAAGCCGATTAAGGCATAATACTCTATCTTGGCTTCCTGCAAGGCAATGCGGTTCTCCCAGTCAAGGGGGCTATAATCATCATACAGAAGTATTTGTGCTTCTTTAGAGGAAGCTTGCTTCAATAGTTCCTTTGCTTCGTCCAGGGCTTCCTTATTATTCTGCAAGGTCTTCCTATATGTAGGCGAAATAAGGTATATAGCAGAAATGTAAGCATGCACCGGGCTTAGCTCCCCATACTTATCAATAGCCTCGCGAAATGCATCCCACTTCTTCCCGCTGCTAAGATGATAAAGCTGGTAGTAATAGGCAATCTGCGCATATTTGGAATTGGGGAAACCGGTATAGAAATCATTTATTAAACCCAAGGCAGTGGAATCACTTCTCTGCACGCTAATCTCGTCGATAATCTCTTTTGCCATGGTCTCCACCACAGAATTGTACTGTTTGGAAGTGGCAATAGCCAGGGAAATATCCTCATCAACACCCTCAAAGGCGTAGTAGTTCAACACAGCTTTATCCAACGGATCATTGAAGGCTGCAATAATATCGCTTACTTCCTGCACCCACTGGGTACTATCGATCTCTATATCCTGGGATAAAGACAGCCACTGCAAGGCTGCATCCATAGAGCCATACTCACATGCAAGCCGTTTATCGCAGAGAATAGCCAAACCGGGCTGATCACTGCGAATGGCATATTCAAGCACGGTTTCCAAATCCTCTTTATTGCCCTTTTCCATCTTCTGCCAGATGCCTTCCCCATGCTTTAACGCAACCTCAAGCAACTCCTTATCGGCAAGGAAGTTCAAATCGTCATTACTAATGGCAAGCAAGCCAAAACAAAGAACAGTTAGTGTGATAATAGCTATATATTTCATGGCTTATCCTATAGATTGTTAATCATGTTTATCATATCATCATGGCTAAATACATAAACTGTATTGCAATACTGGCACACAGGCTCTATTCCTTCTGCCATTTCCGACAGCTCTTCTTTGCCCAGTAACATCAGAGCTTTACCAAACTTCTCTCTGCTGCAGGTGCAGGCATACTCAATGCTCTTCTCCTCATGCTTCTGCCAGCTAATCCCCTTAAACACAAACTTGCTTAGGATATCCTCAATAGAGTACCCCATATCCATCAGATCGCTCACATTCGGAGTAGCCTGGATATTGCTGCTGATTGTATCCGCCACCTGCAAATCTGCAAAGGGCAGTTGCTGAATAATGAAACCCCCGGAAGCACGTACTATCGCATCCTTATCTATCAACAGCCCCAGATTCACCGCCGTGGGAATCTGCTCAGATTGCAGATAATACTCCGCCAAATCCTCCGCAATCTCCCCGCTTACCAATGCACATGTCCCGGTGTATGGCTTGCTTTTCGCCTCATTGCGGATGGTAGTGATAGTTCCCTTGCCCAGTTGTTTACCGATGAAGAAGTTATCATTCAGCTTATCCGCAATAAAGAGCTTAGGATTATGCGCATAACCACGCAGCTTACCCTCTGCGGTGCAAATTGCCACTGCCCCTTCCAATGCTCCATCCCCATCCACTCTAAGCGTCACTTCTGCCTGGGGATGCTTCAAATCCCAGCTCATCATTGCCGTAGCCGTCAACAACTTCCCCAATAGCAGTGTGGCTAGCGGTGATAAATCGTGCAGGTCACGCGCTTTCTGCACCGCTGCCGTGCTATTAACCGCAAATACTCTGAACTGATTATCATGCGCCGTAGCTCTAATCAACACATCTTTATTCATCTATTCTGCATCCAGCATTTGGTAATACGGTTCTGCATCCATCCAGTCATACTTAAGCTCCGTTCCCGGGTAGTAATGCTGCAAAATCTCTTGATAGATCTTGCCCTCTCTTGCCATGCGCAGTGCCCCCACCTGGCACATGCCCACTCCATGCCCTGCACCCTTGCCTTTCAATTGGACACTTGCCTTGGGGATTATCACGATATTGGCACCGGATTCCTCATACGTGCCCTTGATATAAAAGAAGGAAGAAAGCGTATTACCAAAGGCTTGCCTGATCTTATACTCATTATCCAGCTGCATTACTCTATCTCCCACAAACTTCATGGAAGTTATCCTTCCCGATCTGCCCCGCGAGACAATAACCAACTTGCTAATATAGCTCAGCCCCACATTATCAGCTAATTTACCAAGGCTGATGCTCTTATCCCAACTAAGCGCACCACGCTCCCAGGAACTCATCCCTTCGCTGCTCTGCTTAGTATCTATCCAATCC
>CAYSGM010000107.1:4936-10091 GCA_964430595.1 uncultured Candidatus Cloacimonas sp. | reverse complement strand
GTGTGGTTGCTAATGGCTTCATCCACGCACCGCCGCACATAGCCCCGATCTTCCTTATGAATCAAATCGTTGTAGGACAATGTGGTGTTATGCAATAGTTCTGATGCCAAATATCCGGTGACGGCATGGCATCCTTCTGATAGGAATATCATCGTCCAAAACTCATCATTTTTACAGCGATATGCCATCCCCGGAAGATTGCGCATCAGGTTTGCAACCAGCTCTGGCAGCATGCTGCCGGCTTTGGCATCAGGTATGTCTAAAGTAGGAATATTCTCTTTTTTACTCATGAAATCTTATTTTGAAGTTGTGCTTATGATTGTCAACAAAAAAAGTGAGGGGGCTTGCGAAAACTGCAGTGGACGGCTACTTGCTCCACACATCCGGGTTTAATCTTCCATGCTCAACCGCTACTGATTCGCACTGGGGTTCATCGGGGGTTGAACGGGCAAAAGCCCGATGATCTCTTGGTCAGCCCCCCTGCGATTCTGCTTTGGCAACCAAGGGAGTTGGATGAACCGAGCGGGCACGTGCAAACGAGACGTTTGCGACTCCGGAACAGGGACGCTCGCGACTCCGGAATCGCAAACGTCTCGTTTGCGTGTGGCAGCAAAAGCCAACTTATCTGCCGGCTAAGCAAGAAACAGATAAAGCATTTGACAGATTTGATAATCGGAAAAGGCTGGCATGCATTCTCCCAAAAACTGTGCAAGTTTGTTACTTGGTATTTAAGACAAGGGAGAAGAAGTTAATTTTGGAGTATTATGCGTACCTTCGATGCCATCCTTCCCTATCTGAAAAAAAGCTATGCACGTATCGGTGTAGGCATTGTAATGCTCATCCTGGTGGATGTAGTGCAGCTTGCCGTCCCCAAGGTGATGCAATATGCGATAGATCATATTCAGGCGAGAACCATTGACAGCACAGGCTTGGCATGGATTGGGCTGATTATCTTCGGGCTTGCCATTGCCGTGATGATCCTGCGCTATTTCTGGCGGGTGTTGATTATAGGCAATTCGTTCCAGATCGAAAAGAGCCTCAGGCAGGATTTTTACAATCACCTGCTGAAGCTATCCCAGAATTTCTTCAATAAGAGCAAGACCGGCGACCTCATGGCTTATGCAACCAATGATCTGAACGCAGTAAGAATGCTGTTCGGCATCGGTTTGATTGCAGCCATGGATATAGTGTTGATGACGGTTGCTTCCTTCTCCTTCATGGTTTCCATAAACTGGCGTTTAACCGTGCTGGCGATATTGCCAATGCCTTTTTTAACCTTAACGATACGCTATTTCGGCAAGAAAATGCACAAGCGGTTTGCAGAAGTGCAGAAAAGCTTTGCCACCCTCAGCGGCAGAGTTCAGGAAAGCATTTCAGGCATTCGCATTGTGAAAGCCTTTGTGCAGGAAAAGCCGGAGCTGGAAAAGATAGATGAGGTTTCCCGCGAGTTTGTGAAGCAGAACATGGCGCTTGCCAAGATTGCCGGAGTATTCCATCCCTTCATGGGTTTTGTGATCAGCACCAGTATTGTAATCACACTGTATTTTGGGGGACGCGCAGCCATACGTGGCGAGATCACGATTGGTGGTTTCATTGCCTTCTTCCAATACCTTGGCATGCTGGTTTGGCCCATGATTGCCATCGGCTGGATTGTGGATATGTACCAGCGCGGTACAGCCTCGCTGAAACGCCTGAATGAGATATTTGAAGTTAGCCCCGAAGTGAACGACTTACAGGCAGATAACAGCATCAGTTCCCTGCAAGGGGCAATCCGCCTGCAGAACTTAAGCTTCAGCTATGGCGAAGGCTTGCCCAAGATATTTAACGATATCACCATGAGTATCGATGCAGGTAAAACCCTTGCTATCGTGGGACCCACAGGCTGTGGCAAAACCAGCCTGATAGAATTGCTGGTGCGAATATACAATCCCGAATCAAACAGTATATTTATAGACGAGCACGAGCTGTTCAGCATCCCTCTGCAAGTGTTGCGCAGAGATGCTGTGCTGGTGCCTCAGGACATCTTCCTGTTTTCCGATACTATCGCCAATAATATCCGCCTGGGTAATCCCGATACCACGGATGAAGCTGTGTATGAAGCAGCGCGGGTGGCTCAGGTTTATGAAGAGATAATGGATTTTGATCATAAGTTCGATACTATGGTAGGCGAGAGAGGGATAACCCTTTCCGGAGGACAGAAGCAGCGCGTAGCCATTGCCAGAGCTCTGCTTACCAATCCGCAGATCCTGATCCTGGATGATGCCCTTTCTGCGGTGGATACCAAAACCGAACGATTTATTTTGGAACGCTTGATTGAATTGCGTAGAGGGAAAACAACCATTATAATTGCTCACCGCATATCCTCTATCCAGCATGCCGATAAGATTATCGTGCTTGGCGATGCGAAGATTGTGGAACGCGGCAGCCATAAGGATTTGATTCAGCAAGGAGGCTTGTATAACGACCTCTACGAGAAACAAAGAATCAGAGCCAGACTGGAAGGGGAGGAATTATGATGCACGGCGGTGGTGGCGGCGGCGGAGCCCGTGGCGGGAGTGGATTCGGCAGTGACGAACTGAAGAACAAGATTTACGACCGCAGACTCTTTGGCAAGATGTTGCACTACCTGAAACCATACCTGAAATGGGTGGTTTTATCCTTCTTTATCCTGATGCTGGTTTCCGGGGCGGAAGTGGTGCTACCCCTTATCCAACGCTCTGCAATAGACGATTACATCATTTCGGATAAGTCTATCGCGATATTCAATGATGAGGCTGCTTACACGGACTTTTACCAGCGTTACCATAAGCTGAAGTTCAAGGAATATGCGTATGGGGATCAGCACTTCATTATCCTTAGCGCAAAAGATAATAACAAGATAAACCGCAGTGATATAGCGGAACTAAAGGCAAAGGGCATTCTTGGCACCAGCACGGTGCATCTTATCACGGATAAAGCCAAGCACATTGCCATTCTTAACCAGCACTTAAGTGAAAACAGGCTTCCCACTGCCACGAAAACTGGGATGAAGGGCTGGTTCAGGCTCGGTTCCGGGAAGATAGCAGTATCTAAAGACGAGCTGCTAACCTTGCCCAATAAAGACCGTCTTGCGGTTCGTAGCGAGGCATCGCGCAGCTTATTCTACCTTGCGTTGATCTTCTTTGGGATTATTACCTTACGTTTGGTGACCAGCTATCTGCAATCTGTGATAACGGCGTATTTCTCACAAATGGCAATGGCGGACTTGCGCCATGACGTGTTTGCCCATTTGCAGAAGATGCCTACCAAATACTTTGATCAAAATCCTGTGGGACGGCTTGTAACCCGTGTTACGAATGATATCCGGGCGATAGATGAAATGCTTGCTTCCGGGGTGATCACCATTATTCAGGATGTAATCCTCATTATTGCGATTATTACTTTGATGCTGGTGCTGAATTGGCAGCTTGCCTTGGTTAGTTTTGCCATTCTTCCTTTAGTGGTGTGGGTCATCCACGTTTACCGGAGCAAGACCAGAGTTATCTACCGTGAAGTGAGAAAGCACCTTGCAGCCCTTAATGCTACGCTGTCGGAGCACATTGCCGGGCAGAAGATAATCCAGCTTTTTAACCAGTATTTCCATAAGAGGCAGGAGTTTTCGGATATCAATCATCAGTACTTCGTTGCCTCTGTGAAACAGCTAAAGCTTTTTGCCTTCTTCAGACCGATTATCCATGTATCGTCCCAGGTGGCGGTGGCAATTATTATATGGTATGGTGGCGGGCAGATATTGCATAATATGATTACCATTGGGTTGCTGATGGCTTTTACCCAGTATATAAACAAGCTGTTCGAGCCGATTAATGACTTCTCCGAGAAGTTCAATATCCTGCAGGGTGCTCTTGCGGGAGCGGAACGAATCTTTGACCTGATGGAGATGGATCCGGATGATTATCGTGAGGAATTGCACCACGGGTTAAAGATGGAAGGCGAAATAGAGTTCGACCACGTGTGGCTGGCTTACAATCCCGATGAATGGGTGCTGAAAGATGTGTCATTTAAGATTAGAGCTGGCGAAAAGATTGCTCTGGTGGGGCATACCGGAAGCGGTAAGACTTCCATAGCGAACCTAATCCTTGGCATGTATCCGTATCAGAAAGGGCACATAAGGATTGATGGAAAGGAGCTTAGCCAGTATTCCTTAGCCGATCTGCGCTCGAATGTGGGAATTGTGCAGCAGGATGTGTTTATCTTTAGTGGAGACATCAGCGAGAACATAGCCCTCAACAACAGCAAGCTTACTGCCGAAGAGATTGTGCAGGTGGCGAGATACGTGAATGCCGATAAGTTTATCAGCAAGCTCCCGGCAGGATACAACGAACCGGTTATGGAGCGTGGCGCAACACTATCCACAGGACAAAGACAGCTTATCGCCTTTGCACGTGTGCTGGCTTATAATCCTTCTATCTTTATTCTGGATGAAGCTACGTCCAATATTGACACCGAAACCGAGATACTAATCCAGGATGCGCTGCAAAAGATAATAGAAAAGCGCACCTCGATCATGATCGCTCACCGGCTTTCCACCATCCAGCATGTGGATAGAATCCTGGTGCTGCATAAAGGCGAGGTGGTAGAAGAGGGTTCACACTTCAGCCTTCTGGATAAAAAAGGGCTGTATTACGATCTTTACAGGCTGCAATACACATAATCTTAGCTCTCTTATCTGAAAACTTGGTCAGGTTATTCTAGCGATGATCTGCCTTTTTTGGGCAATTGGCTGGGATCATTTCAAAAAATTGATTGACAAAATTATGGCACGTAAAATGCTATGAATAGTGATAGAATAACACTGGATCTTTAAGGAGGATCAATGAAAAAGTACTTGCTTATAATTATGGCACTTGCAATGCTGACTGCCGTATTTGCAAACGGTAGCCGCTTTGAAGTGGTTGCTTGGCAAGAGGATTTTGAATCAGGCGCACCCGGCTGGACACACTATGATGGCATGGGCAGCCCTAACAATTGGCATATTTACAATAATGGTGACCAACATGAGAATGTATGGTGGATGGGAAATCCAAATCTGGCTACCGGCAACAACATTGGTGGCTATCTTAATTCCCAATATTTAGTATTGGATACTCCTGCCCGCATGATAGATGCAACCAATGCT
>CAYSGM010000107.1:0-4926 GCA_964430595.1 uncultured Candidatus Cloacimonas sp. | reverse complement strand
AGCCTTCGTTACAAGATGGAAGCCACTGCCGGCGCTGAAGCCCCTTACAATGGGTGGGATGCTTGCAATGTGCGCTATTCTTCAAATGGCGGACCTTGGGTTCCCTTTAGCGGAACACCTGCCTATAATATGACTTCTTCATTTGCCTTTGGCGATGAACATGGTGAAGGTCCTAATATCCCCGGTTGGGGTGGTGCACAAACTACTTGGGTTAACGCCTCTTTTGATCTTAGCTCCCAAGTTGGCAGAAACGTTCGAATCCGTTTTGCTTTCGCCTCTGACCCCGCATATGATACAACAAGTGACCGCACCATGTTCGGTATGATGGTGGATGATATTTCTTTCGGTGGTTATACAAACGATGGCGTGGACGATGGACAAATGACCTGGGCAAGCATGGTTAATGCAGGCCCGGACTTGTGGCACATTGCAGTCGCTGCAGATGCCCCATCACCAACTCATATCATGGCTTGTCAAAACGCTTCCAATACCTACGAAATGAACATGATGAACTACCTGGAAAGCCCCTCTATTGTCCTGCCTAGCAGTGGCGATATCAAAGTGGATTTCATGGCTAAATCGGACTTCACTGATAACAGTGCCTGGCCTGATCAAGAGTATTTCGGGTTCTGGATTTCCCCTGATAATGGGATTACATGGAACTATATGAGCAACCCGTATGCTGATCCTGCTCTGGATAACTATGTCTTCACAGGCGCAGCTAACCAATGGACTACCTGGTCAGAGGGCTGGGGATATGAAGGTCTTATTAGCGATTTCGCAGGGCAAACCATTAAGCTTCGCTGGGTCTTCAGAGCAGATGGCGATGCTCCCATTGGTGCCGGCTTTATTATCGACGACGTAAAAATCTACAACGACCTCTTTGTAGCACCACCTGAAAACTTAGCAGGTGTTGTTACCGGTAATTCAGTAGCTCTTACTTGGGCTGCTCCCGGTACCGGTGGCGGTGGCGAACCAGGTTGGTTGAAATATGATAATGATGTCATTCAAACCTCCATAGGAACTGGTGTTAACCCTTCAGATTTTGATGTAGCTGCAAAGTGGGATCCAATGGGCGAGCACGGAATATCTCCCTGGGTTGGCATGAATATTACCAAGATCCAATACTATCCTATGGCTGATACTTGTACCTATGCTGTTCGTATCTGGACGGGTGCTGCCAGTACTCTTGTAGTGGATCAACCCCATGTTCCCGTTATTGACCAATGGAATGAAGTTGTTCTAACCACACCCTGGACAATCCCATCTGGGACGATCGTTATGGCAGGTTATCGCTGTAATGAAGTTAGAGGCTTTCCCGCAAGCTGTGATAGCGGACCTGCCGTTGATGGCTATGGTAACATGATGCGTTTCAATAACGCATGGACAACCCTGTCCACACTTATCCCTACCTTAACTTTCAACTGGCATATCCGTGTCTATGTGCAAGATGCAGAGGGTAGAGAGTATGTTCTTGGACAGGACCTTCCGAACAATACACAATTTGCCAGCGGAACTATTAGTGCTGCTTCGCCTATTACCCGTGACCGCGACGTTACTGCTTACAAAGTTTTCCGTAACGACGTGCTGCTTGCCGAAATTCCCGGAACTCAGCTTACCTATACTGATACCAACGTTCCCGGTGGCGTGCAGAATTACACTGTAACCGCTCTTTTCGGAACATACGAATCCTTAGCATCCAACGTTGCTTCCGTGTTCGTTTATCCTGCCAGCTATGTTGAGCTTGGCTACGATGACAGCACTCCCGAGCTTGGTTTCAATGTTGGCCCCACCAAACGTATGGGTGTAAAATTCTCATATCCTCACACAGTCGTCGTGAAGAATGCCAAAGCTTACGTACACACGGTTGGGTCAGCTAACATGATCTTCCATCTGTTCGATGCAAGTGGTGAGAACGGCATGCCCGGCGTACAGTTAGCCCAATATCAGCTTCCCGCAGCGTCCGTTGTCCAGGGATGGAATACCATTACTTGGCCTACAGAAACTACGATTGCTGATGGTGCTTTCTACATCACCATTCTGGAAACAGCCAATGCTTCCGCTATTGGTATGGATACTGCCTCAAACGGTCATAGCTACAAGAAAATCACCACCGCATGGGAACCCATTACCGAAGGTGAAGTGATGATTCATGCCATCTTCGATACTGCCGTTTCCAATGAAGATGATGTTGCTCCTGTTATTGTGCTCGATGCCAATAACTACCCCAACCCCTTCAATCCCGAGACCACCATTTCCTTCTCACTGCCCACAAGCGGTGCAACCAGCCTGAAGATATTCAATCTTAAGGGTCAGTTGGTTCGCAGCCTCATTAATCGCGATATGGCTGCCGGAACCCAGAGAGTTGTATGGAATGGCATGGATGACAATAACAATCCTGTCTCCAGCGGTCTGTATTTCTACCAGGTGAATAACGCCGGCAAGAGCATCACTCGCAAGATGCTGCTGGCAAAGTAATATACTGTAACGGTTTAGCTGTCTAATAACAGCTAACATAGATAGTAAACCCAAGGTTGAGCGATCAGCCTTGGGTTTTTTCTTGCCGTAAATCCCGCTTTCAGATGTATGGTCTAATCTACTCTACTCATAGATTTGTTTCAGGAGATATAGAATGTTCAAACGCCTGTTCCTAACCGCAGCGTCCCTATGCCTGGCTATGGCAGTTTCGGCAGTAAAGCCCGATCCCAAAGCCATGGTTGCCAAAGTGGGTGACCGCAGCTTTACATACAAAACCTATAACGATGGTTTCAAAGCCTATCTAAGCTACCATATGGGCGGAAAGACGCTAACGGCACAGGACAGCATCCGCCTGAACGATCAGTATTGGAGCGAATTGGTGGGCGTTTACATCTATGATCAGGCGATTAAAGCCGGTAAAGTGAAGGTAACCGATGCGGAAGTAGAACGCGATATTACTGCCAATCCTCCGGACGGCGTGAAGATAATCAAGGACTTCCAAACCAACGGGGTTTTTGATGCCAAGAAGTATAAACAGGCTTTGAAGGATAGACCGGATTTCAAGAAATCTGCTATCGATCTCAGCCGCAGCCTCTACACCTATGAAAAGCTGGTACGCACGATAAAGAACGAAGCTGCCATAAACCCCGATAGCATCAAGGCAGAGTGGCTAAAAGCAAATGATAAAGCCGATGCTACTATTGTGGTATTCGACTACACTCGCCTGCCACATATAAGCTCCACCCAAGCAGAGCTGGAACAACATTATCAGCAGAACCTTCAGGATTACCGGCGTGAGAACGGGAAGAACTATCTCTACGTCCGGATTAGCAACAACCAGCCGGAAGGTGAGGACGTGGAAAACCAGCTTAAGCAGATGAAGAACATAAGCTCTGCCCTCCATGCCCGCGCTAAGCAGATCGGATTAACCGAGGCTGCAAAAGAGGCAGGATTGAAAGTGGAGGAAAGCGGTTTCTTTAGCAGCACCGCCAAGGAAATCCCTCAGATCGGGGCAAGCCCAAACCTCATCGGCTTTGCCTTTGCCAATGGCAAAGGTGCTATACCCGAGGTCTTCTATGCGCCGGGTGGGGATATATTCGTGTGCGAAGTTAATAACGAGGTGCCGGAATTCTACCTCGATTTAGAATCCCAGAAGGATGCCATCGGCAAGCAGCTCAGCCTGCAAAAACGCATTGCGCAAATGCACGAATATGCCCAGTCCTTTAGACTGCAACAAACCCGCGAGACATTCTTGGAAGCTGCCAATCAGGATAGCCTGATGGTAATTGATGCCCTGGGGGTAACCTATGATGCCCTGATCAAGAAAATAGGCAAGATACCGGCACTCAACCAGGCAATTCTAGACACCGCGGAAGGCAACTTTACCCCTTTGATAGAAAAGGAAAACCGCTGGCTGCTGGCTATGATCCAGAAGCGCTATGCCCCGGATATGGCAGTATGGGACAAAGATAAGGATAGCATCATCGCTACCGCAACCTCCCAAAAACAGCAGCAGCACCTTAATAAATGGTATATGGCAGAATATAACAAGTTGGAAATAATCGATCACCGTAAGGACTTCTACCCGCTAGTAAACCCCCTTACTCCCGGCAATACAAACAAATAGTAGAGCAGCAATCATCTCAGGATACCACATATAACATTTTAGCGCCATCCTTATCCTTTGTAGGGGCAGACCCCAGTGTCTGCCCTTATTAGCTGAATCTGCCATCGACTTCCTTGTGGAAGGCAAACACGTAGGTTAACCCCTACTTGCTTATCCGTACTATAACCGCAAGACATCTAACCATGAGCTCACCATGATTTATCCCGGTGAGATCATGGTCAGATCCCGGTCAGCTCACTATCGGCAAGCAAGGAAGATGGTAGGAGAGAGTAGATTATGGAGTGGAATTTAATAGATTGGGGATGAACAGGATGATGGAGATTATTGGTTAGATATTAGAACTCTGATTACATGATAACATGATCTACCTGATCGACCTACCACTCTATTAACCCCCTCTCTTTTAACTCTTTACCTCTTTTACTCTTTGTTAAAATCACTGAGTCTGGAGTCGATGTTGCCTTTCCCAATTCCAAAGTGGTATCTATGTTTACAGGCAGCATGGACTACAGCGATCTTTGGTTAGTAAGGTGTCGCTGTAGTCCATCCGGCAGGTTCAGTTAGGTAATAAGCTATAAGTTTGGCAAAGCCGGATCGACTCCAGACTTAGCTAAGGGCAGCCAACCTCCCCTTTTTAAGCAAGTAAAGAGCCCCCGAAGAGGCTCTCTACATCCACTAACCCGTTAACCAGGTAACTTGTAAACCCTTTAGCTACTTCATCAGCATGGCTTTGCGAACGCTTGCTTGTCCACCGGATTCCAAGCGTAAGAAATAGATGCCGGAGCTTACACTGCGGTTGTTCCTGTCCTTGCCATCCCACA
>CAYSGM010000106.1:3300-10472 GCA_964430595.1 uncultured Candidatus Cloacimonas sp. | reverse complement strand
CGGCAGGCAAGGGTATGTTGGGGAAGGAAATGTGCTGGCTTCCGGAATAGATAAGGTGAGTCTCCACCAACTGCCCTTTGAGGTTGTATATGCTAAGTTCGCCAGTTTCACCTCTTGGGAGGCTAGCTGTAATCGTGGAAGAACCTCCCTTTGTTACCGGGTTTGGGTAGGCATCAGCAAGGTAAGAAACTGAGTGGTATCCGGGTGTAATCTCGTCAGTTACCGGCACACCTTGGGGGGAAACCTTAGCAACGAAAACATCATAATAACTGAAGCCGGCTATGCTTATATCCCCGAAATCTGCTTCATCAAAGAAGCTCCCAGTAAGGTAAATGTTCCCCTGTGTATCTAAGGCAATAGCACTACCATGATCCACATCCACTCCACCAGCCTCCAAAACCCAGGTAAAAGTCCCCTCCGCATCAAGCTGAGTAACAAAGATATTGTAACTTCCGCAGCTCATTAGATAAGAGCTTCCCATATAAAATAACAACTGGTAGCTCCCAACCACATAGATGTTTCCTGCGGCATCGGCACATATGCCAGATCCAAAATCAGTACCGGCACCACCGGCACTCTTAGTCCAGATATAGCTACCATCAAGGCTTAGCTTGGCTACAAAGATATCTTTCTCTCCTGCGCTAGGTAGAACTGTTGTTCCAAAGGTAGCACTGCTCTCAAAACGCCCAGTAACATAACAGTAAGTGCTATCGACAGCTATAGAGCTACCTTCATCAGCATTCGCACCTCCGGCAGTTTTAGCCCATACAAAACTTCCGGTGCTATCAAGCTTAGCGATAAAGACATCTTCCTGCCCACGGCTAAAGAGAATTATTGCCCCGGCAGTGCCGTTGCTTTTGAATGTTCCGGTAATGTAGCAATTCCCTAAGTGATCTGTTGTTATGGCAGTCACATAGTCATCATTGGTGCCGCCAATCTTAGCTGCCCAGAGCCAGTTACCATTATTATTCAGCTTTGCTACAAAGCCATCTTTTTGTGCTCCACACGTTAGAACTGTACCCCCAAAATCAACTGTACCTATGATACTGCCAGCTATGTAGATGTTACCGGTGTTATCACAAGCAATGCTCCGCGCAGTATCTCTGGCTGTTCCTCCTACCGATACCACCCATTGCCAGTTACCCAAGGTGTCTATTTTTGCAATATAGATATCATCATAACCACTGCAGCTTAGAGTGGTGCTTCCGAACTGAGCTGATGAGGTATAATATCCCGTTATATAGCAGTTACCTGAAGCATCCTGGGCTATGCCATTAACATATTCCCAGCTTGGTCCTCCGGCACGGCTTGCCCATAGATAGTTCCCTTCGCTATCCACCTTTGCTACGAACACATCAAAATCCCCGTAACTCTCCAGGGTTATATCACCGAAAGTAGCAGAGCCTACGAACTGACCTGTAACATAGCTGTTGCCCTCTGCATCGCAGACAATACCGGTTCCACAATCATAGCTGACGCTACCGGCATGGTTAACCCACTGCCAGTCGTAATTCTGCTGGCTGCTTAGTAAGCAAAAGAAACAAGCGAAGAACACAAATAAAAGCAAGTTTTTCATGTCACCACCTCTGTAAGGTATCACAAATTAAACCAGAGAATATGTCAACATAATGTTTGCATGGTATAGCTATATCCTTGATCTTCATTGACAGATGGAGTAAATAAAAAAGGGCGGAAGCCGCCCTTTACATATTCGCATTATACTTAGGTATTACTTACTTAAGCCTTTTACTCCGGCAAGTGGCAACGGGCAGGATCATCTCTTCCATGGATACGCCACCATGCTGGAAGGTGCCATTGAACTGGCGCTGGTACTGGTGGTAAGAATTGGGATACACGAAGTAATAATCATCCTTGGCAAAGATGAAGTTGTCCACGATGCTCTTGGTAGGCAAGCCAAACTCGGAGGGCTTTTTCACGTACATGGCATGGCGGTCGTTCACAGAAAGGTTCTTGCCTTCCTTGTAGCGTACGGTTACGGATGTATCACGGTCGCCTATCACCTGCGTAGCGCGGTTCACTTTTATGGAACCATGGTCGGTGGAGATAACCACAATGGCATCCTGCTTGCTTATCAGCTTTAAGGCTTCGTATAGCGAGGAATGCAGGAACCAATGCTTGGTGAAGGCGCGCAAACCTTCTTCGTGAGGGATGGTTTCCTGTAAAATCTGGTCGCGACTGCGGTGATGCGCCAGCAGATCCAGGAAGTTATACACCAGCACCACCAGATTATCCTTGTTCCAGGTCTCTATCTTGCGCAGTACGAAGTTGCCTTCTTCCATATTGAATATCTTCACATACTTGCTGCTGGGTTCAAGCTGGTAGCCAAGCTCTGTGATATGCTCGTCCAGAAGCTGGTGTTCGTTGCGGTTACGGCTATTATCCATCTCGGATGAGGTTACCCAGTATTCCGGGAAACGCTTGGCGATATCGATGGGCAGCAAGCCGCTAAAGATGGAATTCCGGCTGAAGGGCGTTGCCGTGGGCAGGATAGAATAATACAAATCCAGCTCTTCATCGAACAGTTCCTGAATATAAGGCTGAATGGCAAGGTATTGATCCAAGCGCATGCAGTCGATAATTATAAAGTAAATCGGCACCTTCTCTTCGAAGTGTGGGGCGATATACTGTGAGATTAGATCGAAGCTCAGGTTGGGACGGTCATCGCTTTGCAGCCATTTGCGGTAGTTGCGTTCCACAAAGTTGGTGAACTCTGTGTTGCAGTTCCGCTTCTCCAGGAAGTGAGTCTGGCGCAAGCCTTCATCATTCACTTCATCTATCTGAATCTCCCAATACGCCATTTCACGGTAAATATCCCCCCATTCCTTCCAATCAGGAGTGGAGAAAAGCTTTTGGTTAAGCTGTGCCATATACTTGGTATATTGCTGTCCGATCTGATTGGCGCGTATCTCGTCCGCCTGGAAGATCTTCTTTATCGCCATGATGATCTGGCTGGGGTTTATGGGCTTAATCAGGTAGTCCGAAATCTGCGAAGCAATGGCTTTATCCATCAAGCCTTCTTCCTCGCTTTTCGTTACCATCACGATCGGGATGGCACTATTGATTCTCTTTATCTCCTGAAGCGTAGCCAGTCCGTCCAGACCGGGCATCATCTCATCCAGAATCACCAGATCGAACTTGCTTTCCAAAACTTTATCTATGGCATCTCCGCCATTATTACAGGTATCCACATAATAGTTACGTTCCTCCAGAAAGAGGACAAAGGGCTTCAGCAGATCGATCTCATCGTCCACCCACAGAATTCGCATTTGCTTCATGGATTATCTTACTCCTTGTTGGTATTGGTTGTTTGCTCAAAGATGCGTTGGCGCTCTTTCACGATCTTTTTTATCTCATCAAGATCGGCATCCTGAAAATACAAGGCGAGCTTAAAATTAAGCTCTTTGCGGGAACAATTGAACCATGAAATCATCTTCTCCATATATTGATCGACATAGACATCTTTAAGGTCAAGGTCGGATTCTTTGTCCTGTTTCTTCAGTTCTTTTATGTGTTCGCGGAGTTCTTTGGTAGGCATTTCTTCTGCTTTGTGCACCCATTCGTCACGAAGCTGCCAATCCGCTTTCTGCATAAAAGGCTTTATCATCTGCAAACGGTCAAACCCAATTTCTTTCACTTCGCCTTCATCGATATCCATCTCTTCGATAAACAGATCAAAGGTAGATACCAGGCGTCCTGCAAGGCTTCCGGAAAGCTGATACTCGGCTTCCACAAAGTCCTTGAATTTCTCGTAGCCCTTAAACAAAAAGAGCTTGGAGCGTTTAATCTCGGAAAGCAACTGCCCCAGGCTGATGAAGTTCTCTTCCAGTTGATCTTTCAGATTGGCTACTGCGCTAAATTTCTCATCCGGGCTCATATTTTCGGTGAAAGGTGATTTCTTAGTCATGGGTTTATATCCTTATTCTTTATTACTTATGGGGTAGTAGGTATGTTTTTCGGTGGGGAAGCTGCCGTTGCGGACTTCGGTAGTGTAAGCAGTTATTGCCTGGGCAATTGTAGTATTCAAATCCGCGTATTGCTTCACAAACTTGGGCTGCATATTGGAATAGCCAAGCAGATCATGATACACAAGCACCTGTCCATCCGTGAATCTTCCTGCCCCGATGCCTATGGTGGGGATGGAAAGGCTTTCGCTGATCTGCTTACCCAGGAGCTCTGGGATGCCTTCCAGCACCAGCATAAAGGCACCAGCCTGTTCTATCGCTTTGGCTTGGATAAATATCTCTTCATGTTCTTCGGGACTTTTACCCTGCACCTTGTAACCGCCAAAACGGTGCACGGATTGGGGGGTTAAGCCCAAATGCGCACATACAGGTATCTCGATATCCACTATGGCACGGATGGCAGCAAGGCGCGAAGCACTCCCGCCTTCCAGCTTAACGGCATTGGCTTTGCCTTTTATGATAAGCTCGGCAGCATTTTGCTTGGATTTTTTATCGCTAAGGTGATAGCTAAGGTAAGGCATGTCGGCAATAATAAATGCTTTCGGTGCGCCGCGGCGGACGGCTGCGCTGTGATAGATAATATCGTCCATCGTTACTTGCAAGGTATTATCATAGCCCAGCACCACCATCCCAAGGCTGTCGCCCACCAGGATTACATCTACATCGCTTTGCGCAACGCAACTCGCCATCGAAAAATCGTAGGCAGTTATCATGGCAATCTTGCGTCCTTCCTGCTTCATCGCTATGAAGGAAGCACTGTTTAGCGCATTATTCGGCGCTTTTGTCATTATCCGGTCCTTCTCCTTCTGCATCTTCTACGGTTGAGGCAGCACGGCTTTCATCGCCTTCTGCAAGGTTATCCCCTGCGTAAGCACCATTGTTTATTACCATATCGTATATCGCTCCACCGCTTTGATACCAGCCCAGGAACCGCCCGTTCAAATTACCGTCACGGTAGTTTGCGCTCATCTGCGGCGAGCCATCCGGGTACCATAACAGCATCACGCCATTCTGCTTGCCGTTTTGATAAGTAACCGCCCGTGACAACTGAGTAGGTGTAAAACGCTCGTAGGCAATCCCGGTAAAAGGCTTGTCATTATGCAGATACACTTCCTTCTCCAGCTTCAGATTGCTGAATAAAACAGCATTCGTGGGCAAAATCCAGTTCTTAACGGCTAAATAATCCTCACTCTTGTTTTGCGCAAAGGCAGAACCGAAGGTGAGAGAAAATAACAAAACTAGCAGGACAAACGTAACATGCTTCAGGCTGGGACAGCCCTTGCCATGCTGCGACTGAGGAACCAAGCCACGGGAAATAAGCTCTTGAGGACACATTTTTCTTCTCCGAAAGGCAAGTCAACCTTTTTTTTATATTGTTCGTAACGCTTTTTGTTTATAAGATATTCAAGTTTTCGGGGAATCAAAGCAAAAAAAAGCAGCATGCTCACAAATCTGCAAGCCACAACCGTAGCTTAGAAATGAGTAGAGGCGTTCGCCGAAACGCCCTAAGCACAAGCATGGGTGGATATTGGAGGAATTATGATCATATGGGATTTCGTGAAGTGAGAAGGAGAACAAGGGAAGGTAAGTAAATTATGAGTGTAACACACCTTCCCATCAAAGCTGTTACTTGCCTGTTCCCAGGTTACACTCTCCTTGCTTACCGGATAAGAATCGCAGATGGGTTCACCGGGAGCTCACCGGGATAAATCATGGTGAGATCATGGTCAGACCCCTTGCGGATCAGCTTCGAGCAGTAAGCAGTCTTTAGCCTTAGACGTAGCTTTGTAAAGGATTAGCAAGGACAATTAATGGAAACGGTTTCTATTCGCATATTGCAAGGGGGGATTATCTTTGCTGAACCTATAGATATCGCGAAAACTATGGCATAAATCATGGAGAATGGGCGAACCCGAATCTTGGCGGACTTCAGAGGGGCAGCAATATTCTCCTGAATAGTGGAAACATATTTGCATGCTATATAACCAAGCAAATCCAACCGGAGATGAAAGGAAGCAAAATAATGGTTCCGGGCAAGGATAGGCACAGGAGATTACATGTGTAACACGGACAAAAGAGTTTGGCTTTTTGCGTTACTGATGATTACCGCATCGCTGCTTTTTGCGCAGCTAAATTGGGATGCCAGCCCCTCCAGAAAATACTTGCATCAGAGCAGCACACCTGCCTATGAACCGGCACGCGCAGATTCTGCCCACGGCTTTAATGTGCAAAAATACGAGATAACTTTAAGCATAAATACCAGTAGCCATTTTATCGAAGGCAACGTGCTTGCCACTGTCCTGGCGGAAACAGCACTTAGCTCCATCAGCTACGAGCTGGTGGGTCTAACAGTTTCATCGGTGAAGGTAAACGGGCAGGTTGCTGCATATACTCATAACGGTGGAATACTAAATATCACTGCCAACATACCTGCAGGACAGCAGTTTACCACCCAGGTATATTACAGCGGGATACCCCAGTTATCCGCAAACAACTACCAACTCGGGATGATCTTTGGCACAAATACCGTGTTTACCATCTCCGATCCTGATGCCGGGCGAAATTGGTGGCCTTGTTATGACCATCCCTGGGATAAAGCCTTAGTGGATTTGCATATCACCATGCGCAGCGATTGGAAGGTGGCGGCAAATGGATTGCGTAGCGAGATTGTGAACAACGGCGATGGAACCTCCACCACCCACTGGCTTGGCAGTAATCCCATGACTACTTATCTGGTGTGCATAACAGCGGGACCCTATGTGGAGATTAACCAGGTTGTTCCCAGCCAGAATAACCTGCCGGTGCAGAACTTTGTAACTCAGAGCCAATATAATAATGCGCTGATAGACTTGCAGTATTTACCGGAAATGATCAGCTATTTCAGTGATATCTTTGGCGATTATCCCTTCGAGAAATACGGCAATGCCACCGTAAATATGAGCACCTACGGGGCGATGGAACACCAAACCATGACTACGCTTGGGAACTACATAATAAACGGGAACCAAACTTATGAGCCAACCATTGCTCACGAACTGGCACATCAGTGGTTCGGCGATGCGGTTAGCTTCCTTACTTTTAAGGATGTATGGCTTTCAGAAGGCTTTGCCACCTACAGCGAACACCTTTGGACAGATAAACGCTTTGGCTGGCAATATAGACCGTCATCCGACCATCCGCCGCCGGCAC
>CAYSGM010000106.1:2677-3290 GCA_964430595.1 uncultured Candidatus Cloacimonas sp. | reverse complement strand
CAGTATTACATAAGCTGGGAAAACAACTTAGGTCCCCAGACTATATACAATCCAAGCTTTTACAACTACTTTTCCCCGCCTTCTTACGAGAAAGCAGCATCGGTGCTGCACATGCTGCGGCTGAAGATAGGCAATGAGAATTTCTTCCAGCTTTTGCAGCAATGGTTTACCACATACAATGGTATTAATGCGGTAACTTCCGAGTTTCAGGCAATGGCGGAGCAGATCAGCGGGCAAAGCTTGCAGCAGTTCTTTAGCCAGTGGATATATGGTTCGGGGATTCCCTCTTTGGAATACAGCGTGTGGCAAGCCGAGGATATATCCCGGGTGAAGATTATCGCCAAGAGCACTTCACCTTCCAATACGCAATTCCATCTGGAAGTGCCGTTCAGAATCAGTAATGGCACGGCGGCAGATTCGCTGCTGGCAATAGCTTCTCCACAAGGGCAGGCAACGGAGTTTTTGTGCGGACAATCCATCCATACCAGCACCATAACCCCAAATTATAACAATTGGACGATGCTGAAGCAGATAACGGAGCGCAAGCCCGTTTTGGTGGAGTGCATTCCTTCCTGGGGCGCGGTGTTGGTGTACTGGGATGTATTTAATCCGG
>CAYSGM010000106.1:0-2667 GCA_964430595.1 uncultured Candidatus Cloacimonas sp. | reverse complement strand
CGCCTGTTACGGAATTGTCCTATGTTGATAGCACTCCCTTTAATAATATCACTTACCATTATGCCATAGCGGTTGTGGATGCAAGTGGCTTTATCTCGCAGCTATCCAACATCATGGAAGCCATGCCTATGCCGCTTAGTTTTGATTATGACCTGCTGCTGGTGGATGAAACCAGAGACGGCACCGGCACCGGAATAAGCCCCAATGATGTGCAGGTGGATGGCTTCTATGGCGCGGCGGTGGAGCCTATCGCATGTGATTTCTGGGATTGTAATACACAGGGTTTACCTCTGCTGAGCACTCTGGGAATGTATAAAGTGGTGCTGTGGTATGCGGATGACTTCTCGCAGAACCTGCTGGCTAATAACATGAGCCTGATCAGCGGATACATCCTGGGTGGAGGCAAGCTATTATTATCAAGCTGGAAGACGCCTTCGGTGTTCAATAGTGCGTTCATGAATCGCTTTGCCGGGGGAGCAAGCCTTATCTATGATAACGCTGCCAGCCTGATGAGCGTGTATTCAACCCAATATCCCAATCTATATGTGGATTCCAATAAGACAGCAGCCTCATGGAACAATATGCTGCCTCAGATATACAGCTTCAATGGAGCGGAAAACAGCATTTATACTGCAACCATGGCTCCCGGAAGCCAGGGAGCAAATATGAGCGCGGGGCTGAGATACACTTCCACCGGAACCTTGGTTTTACTTGGCTTTCCCCTGTATTACATGCAGCCAGAGGGGGTGAGGGGATTCCTGCAACAGATATTACCGGAGCTGATCAGCGGTTCTGCCGGCGAAGACGAGCTTGTAAGCATGAAACCTGCCAGCCTGAACAGCAGCCCTAATCCCTTTAACCCAAGCACCTCAATAAGCTATTACAATCCTGTTGCGGGAGCAGTAAGCATTAATCTGTATAACCTGAAAGGTCAGAAAGTGCGGGAGCTGCTCTCCACCAATCTCAATCCCGGAGCTCACACCTTGGTGTTTGATGGCTTGGATGCCACACAGCAAAGCCTGGCATCCGGCATTTACCTGCTACGCTTCACCTATCCAAGTGGGGAGATTGCTAAGAAGATTACTCTTATGAAGTAAGCAGCATCGGAAGCAAGAGTGGTATTAGTCTTCGCCCAGATCAAGGACGCTGTCGTCCAGCATCTTCCATTCGTCAAACCAATCAATGCCCTGTTTTTTCAGGAAGGCGATGAATTTGGGATTTCCCAGGGGCATGGTTGCGGCGTGGTAATGCAGCCCGAACAGCCTTTGGATGGGAGAAATCCAGCCCCGTTGTTTCACCCGCTCCGTAAGCTCATCGGCATATTCTTTGCCTTTCACTGCCTGGCAAACATCGTGGAAGAGCTTGATGTTATTCTCGTTTAGCTCTATATGCCGGTCATTTTCGCGTTCGGTGTATTGGGCGTAAAGCTCTGCCGGGTTATAATCGTGATACTTTCCATCATGCACCATCACCTGTGGCGTAAACTTCTTGCGGATGGGTGGCTTGGAAGCCGGATAACCGATCACTACCAATACTACAGGTACAACCAGTTTCGGCAGTTCAAACATCTCCACGCACTCATCAAAGCGCTCCATGATAGTGCCGATGTAGCAGGAGCCAAGCCCCATCGCGTCCGCGGCGGTGCATACATTCTGAGCGGCGATAAGCGTATCCTGAAAGGAAATCCAGAAATGGCGGAAAGCATGTCCTGCCGTGTAGGGCACTTCTCCGAAATCGGCAAGCATCTCGTTGCGGTGCAGATCCATGCAAAACAGCAGGTTGAGGGGCGCTTTGCCGATAAAGGGTTGCCAGCACATCTCTCCCAGCTTTACACGTGTGGCTTCATCCCGGATCTTTATAATGGAAACAGGCTGGTTATTGCCGCCTGAAGGCGCATTGCAGGCAGTTTGCATAAGCAGGTCTATTACCTCTGGTTCTATATCACGGTCGGCAAAATTGCGCAGGCTGGCACGCTCGTTAAGCAGCCTGAGAGTTTCATTCGGATACATAAGTGCTCCTATAAGCTTGATGATTCCATGTAAATAACAGGCTTATGTGGAGTCAAACAAAATTATCGCTATTGAAAATTTGATCATCCTATTATAAACCACCACCCCAAACTTCAAATCGCACTCACTTGAATAAATAGGGATAAGTGTTTATTGGGTGCGGAGATAGATTGGACTATGTTTGGACTTGGACATTGGGAATTTGGACGTTTCGGGACGAGTTTTAATCACCGATAACTTCAAATTGCGCTGGTTTTGGACTGGATTTGGATATCTGCCTCCTCCAGCCCCAAACATCGAATAAAAAGCCGCAACTGAAGTGACAAAACTCCGATCGAATAGTTACCGGACTCTGATTCGAGTCTGTAATCCAAAAATAAATATCTAATAATCCCGGATCTACTGTTGAAACACCAAAATAAAAAAGCTTCACGGCTGTTCGGCAATGCTACTAAGCCATGAAGCCCGTTTTGCTCTTTGTCCCGCTACAGGAGCAGGATAGAAATCTGGATATCCCCTTTATGACCAGCCATGCGTACAGAGATGGTTCTGATATAGAAGATGCTGACGCAACGGAAGCCTATATTGTTGTTGCTGTTGGTCGCATTGTTGTTGTTCCGATTCGAAACGGTGCAGTTGTTGGCATTGTTGTTCCAGC
>CAYSGM010000105.1:0-10655 GCA_964430595.1 uncultured Candidatus Cloacimonas sp. | reverse complement strand
CTCGGGCATAATTCTCAGCTCCTTAGGGTGGATACTTTTAAGGGTGACACGCCAACAATACGTTGTTCCTTCTCCCCTTTAGCCTAGCTTCCTTCTTCCTTGCTTCATAGCGTTAATCAAGTGACTATCTAGCCTTAATCAAGCGTTAATAATTAACGCTTGATTAAGGCTAGATGAAGAAGTAATTAACTGCCTGGAGCAAGGAAGAAGAATTGTATGACGCACTTTGTGTAAAGCGTTTACAAAGAGGATAAAAGAGAACCAGGACAAAAAGCCTTGACCGAAATCTAAGGATATAAGAACGTTACTGCAATATGAAATCTGAGGGATTATGAAGCGAGTTACTTTAAGCTTAATACTGCTTTGGTGTTTAGCAGCAGCCTTGGCAAATACCATCACCGGCAAAGTGGTAGGGGTGATGGATGGCGATACAATTGAGATACTCAGTAACCGACAAACCTACCGCATCCGGCTGGATGGAATAGACTGCCCGGAAAAGAATCAGGCGTATGGGACAGTGGCAAAGCAAGTAACCTCCGGGCTGTGTTTTGGCAAGACCGTTAAAGCAAAAGTGATGGATAAGGACAGGTATGGCAGGTATGTAGCCAAGGTCATCTTACCCGGTGGCGGGGAACTGAACGCTACCTTGCTTAAGAACGGCTATGCCTGGCATTACAAGCAGTATAGCAAGGATAGCTATTATGCTTCATTGGAGCTGGCTGCCCGAAAGGCTCGCAAAGGCTTATGGGCTGACACTAACCCTATACCTCCATGGGACTACAGGCGTGGAGGAACTGTTAGGAAGGCTGCTAATCCTAAGACTGGCTTGTATATGGCTTCGGTAAACTCCAAGGTGTTCCATAAGCCTTCCTGCTTGCAGGCTAAGAAGATAAAGGCAACCAATCGCATGTGGTTTGGTACGCGCTTGGATGCGGTGAAACGAGGTTATAAACCGTGTAAACTGTGTAAGCCTTAGCCCATTCCCTGTTCCTTATAAAACTAAAGAGTATGGCAACTCGCAACAAAACTTGACAAGATTTTCTGATTCATAATAATGGCAGAAAGTATCAGATTAGGAGTTAATCATGGATATCAAACAGATATTTGCTCAAATCCGTTCCCTTGTCAGCAATGCGGGAGGCGTGGAAATGTCCTTTGGACAGCCTTCCAAAGTCAATGATCTATTCGTTATCCCCGTTGCCAAAGTAGCCTTTGGTTTTGGTGGTGGCGGGGGAAGTTCTGCTGCCAAAAAGAAGAGTAAAATCGAGACTCCCGGTTCTCCTGTTGAAGATGTTCAACAAGAAGCTACAGAAACTCCAAGCCCGGAAACAGCTCCTGAAGCCAATGTAGGCGGCGGCGGCGGTGGGGGAATGCGTACTTACCCTATCGGGATTTATACCATTAAGGGAGATACGGTTAAGTTCCACCCCGTGATCAGCATCAAAGAGATTGTCGCCCTGATAACCCTGGTAAGCGTGCTGAGTATGCGTTTTAGTAAACGAAAGATAAAAGGAAAGAAGTAAGATGTTTTTAACCGATGCTAAACTGAAGCCCATCCCAAGTAAATACCTGCCTGAAGGCTTTGACATCAGTTCCTGGGAAGAGGTGAAAGGCTTTCTGGAAGCTCTTTGTGCAGAGGATATCTCTACCCCCATGGCACTGGAAGCCCTGATAGAGAAATATTCTGACCTGCTAAAAGCGATGAATGACGAACTCTCTTGGCGCTACATCCACATGACCTTATCAGCAGACGATCAAAGCAAAGCGGATGCCTATAATGACTATTTTGCCAATACTTATGCCCCCACAGAGGCGTATCAGTTCAAGATTAAAGAGCTGTATTACAACAGCCCGGCACGCAACCTGCTGGATGAAGGTAAATATGCCCTGCTGAACCAGATAATCGCCAAGGACATAGAGCTGTTCCGCATGGAGAACATCCCCTTGCAGATTCAAGAATCCGAACTAGCCAATAAATATGGAAGCATCGTTAGCAAAATGACAGCCTTATTCGATGGTGAAGAGCGGACACCCACACAGTTGGCAGTGTATTTGAAAGATACCGACCGTAGCAAGCGCGAAGAAGCCTGGAGACTTCGCATGGGCTTGTTTGAAGCACACCAGACCGAGCTGAATGACCTGTATGACAGCTTGCGGGATGTGCGGGCAAAACAGGCTGCCAATGCCGGCTTTGATAATTACCGTGATTACAAGCATACCGAAATGGGACGCTTCTCCTATACGCCAGAGGAAATACACCACTTTCATGATGCCGTGGAAAGAGTGGTGATGCCTTTCGTTAAAGATTTGGAAAACAAGCGCAAAGAAGCCTTGAAGTTATCTGCATTACGTCCATGGGATACTTCTGTTGATTTGGACGGACGCAAGCTGAAACCTTTTGAGACCACCGATGAATTTGTTAGCAAAAGCCTGATAGTGTTGAACAAGGTAAATCCGGCTTATGCGACACAGCTTGAAATGATGCAAAACACGAACCTGCTGGATCTGGAGAACCGTAAAGGCAAAGCCCCCGGTGGTTATAATACCGGGATTAACAACCTGGCAAGCTCCTTTATCTTTATGAACCACGTGAAGCAGCACAACGATGTGATTACCCTGTTGCACGAATCAGGGCATGCTATGCATAGTGCAGCGGTTGGGAACATCAAGATAGCCCAATACCTGGAAACTCCTTCAGAAGTGGCAGAATTGGCGTCTATGACGATGGAACTGCTTACTATGGATTATTGGGATGAGTACTATAAAACCCCGGAAGACCTGAAGAAGGCAAAACGTGATCAGCTTCAGGGAACGCTTACTTTCCTGCCCTGGTGCATGATAGTGGATGCATTCCAGCATTGGGTTTACCTTAACCCGAACCATACTGCGGAAGAACGTTTTAATGCCTATCTGGACTTACACAAACGTTTTGCCGGGAATGTGGACTGGAGCGATCTGGAACACCTGCGTAAGCTTGGCTGGATGATGCAGCTGCACATCTTCGAAGTGCCTTTCTACTATATTGAATACGGCATGGCACAGCTTGGGGCGCTATCCATTTATATGAACTACCGCAAGGACAAAGCCAAAGCCCTGAAGCAGTATCAAGCCTTCCTTGATCTGGGTTACAGCCGTCCTGTGAGGGAAATATACCAGACCGCGGGGATAGAATTCGATTTCTCCGAAGCACGTATCCGTGAACTGGTGGATTTCGTAAAAGCCGAATTGGCAGAGATTGAAAAGCTATAATGCTATCGATAATCAGCCCTTCACGCTATGCACCCTTTAACATTGCCGCAGAAGAATACATCCTGCGCAACTTCAAGCAGGATGTATTCATGCTGTATATCAACAACCCCAGCATCATTGTTGGTAAGCACCAGAACACCCTGGCAGAGATAAATCAGGATTGGGTGATACTGAATCAGATACCGGTAGTGCGACGGCTTACCGGCGGGGGAAGCGTGTTTCACGATCCCGGCAACCTGAACTTCTCTTTCCTGATGCACGAGACGGAAGAGATAACCCGCAGCTTTGAACGTTACACCCGCCCGGTTTTGGAAGTGCTTAACGAACTGGGAGTGGATGCCATACTGGAAGGCAGGAACGATCTTACCATCAAGGGTAGCAAGTTTTCCGGTAATGGCAAGACTTATGTTTTTGGGAAAACCCTGCAACACGGCACGATTCTGTTTAGCAGCAAGATAGGCGATTTAAGCGCAGCATTGAAGGTAAAACCCTTTAAGTTTAGCGATAAAGCGGTTAAATCCGTCCGTGCCCGGGTTACCAATGTATCAGAGCACTTGTTACAGCCATTGGCGTTGGAAGATTTCATCGAGCTGATCCGTGCTAAGGTGCACAGCTTATATCCGGAGATTAGTGATTACACATTCAGCGAAGCCGATACCGCTGCCATCCACGAACTGGTAAGCAAGAAGTATGATACCTGGGAGTGGAACTTCGGGAAATCGCCCAGATACAACCTATCTCACGAATTACGCAGCAAAGCAGGTATAATCGAGCTATATCTGCAGGTGGAAAAGGGTATAATAACAGAAATCAGCATCTTTGGGGATTATTTTAGCTCCAGAGATACAAGCGAATTGGAGCATGCACTAACCGGTTTGGCACATCAACGGGATACTGTGGCAGAAGCTTTACAGCGAATGGATTACCGCAGTTTCTTTGGAGACGTGGAGCTGGAAGAACTGCTTAGCGCAATGTTCTGATGTGCCTTGGAAACAACGGAGTAAAACATGGAAAAGCCAGATAAAAAGCTAAAACTGGGCATATCCTCCTGCTTATTAGGTAACAATGTGCGCTATGATGGCGGGCATAAGTACGATAACTGGCTTGTGGAGACATTGGGAGAATGGGTAGAATACGTTCCTGTATGCCCCGAGGTAGGCTGTGGCTTACCTATCCCGCGAGAAGCTATGCGTCTGGTGGGAGACGCCAACAATCCCAGGCTGCTTACCCAGAAAACTCTTATAGACCATACAACCAGAATGCAGGAATTCTCTGATGCGCAGGTTGCTAAGCTAAAAAGCGAAGAGCTATGCGGCTACGTGTTCAAAAGCCAATCCCCTTCCAGCGGGATGGAGCGCGTGAAAGTGTATCCCCCCGGCGGGGGAGTAGCCAGTAAAACCGGAGTAGGTATCTTTGCCAGAACTTTCCTAAATGCCAACCCCCTGCTTCCCTGCGAGGAAGAGGGACGCCTGCATGATCCTGACCTGCGGGAGAACTTTATTGAGCGCATTTTTATCATGCAGCGGTGGCAAAACCTCGTAGCATCCAACCCCAAACCCGGCAATCTGGTAGAGTTTCACACCCAGCTTAAGCTGCTGATGATGGCACACAGCCCAGTGCACTACAAAAGCATGGGCAAACTGGTTGCAGAATCTGCCCTAAAGCCATTTCAGGATGTTCTGGATGAGTATTTCTCTCAGCTTATGACTGCTGCCAGGAAGCCTGCCACCCTTAAGAAGCATCAGAATGTTCTACTGCACATCTTAGGATATTTCAAGCAGGATCTAACCGCCGAAGAGAAAGCGGAATTGATAGAACTGATAGATCAGTATAAAGCGGGTCTGCTTCCCCTGATTGTCCCCATTACGATGTTAAACCACTACGTGAAGAAATTCGGTAAGGAATATCTGGCAACCCAATACTACCTAAACCCACATCCCATTGAGCTTAAGCTGCGAAACCACTGTTGATTACCAACGCAGCTTCTGATAGTTTGCGATAACATCCGATCTGATATTACCGATCGGATTGGGAACCCACCACCTGGGATGGCTTAGGAATAAGAAGCTTTCTCCATGCGTGATAAGCTCTCTGGGCGAGATAGGATAGTAACGTTCCGGTGCCGGCTTATCGCTTACGTGGTTGCGGTATCTTTCCACCAACGGTTCATCATAAGCCTCATATGCAATACCCATTTGAGCGCGAAACTCAGGGTCTTTCAGGAAATAGCGGTTGCCCACCTCAAGGGTTTGATAAGAGAAATCCCCATGTGCCGCCGCAGTGCTAATCTCAAAATCCAGAGTCTTTCTAAGGTTAACCAGGTTCTGTGCAAAAGCCCTTCGGATTGCGGGAAGATGCTGCATTAGCGTGGCACTATCCTTAATGTGATGCGTTTTAGCATAATCGCTTAGTTCTTCAAAGTGATAGCCCACCTCATGCCCCCGCCGGTGCAGGATGCTCATCACCTTGCTATCCCATGTTTTACGACGGAAGAAATAGCTTGCCCGCACCTGATGTTGCTGTTCCACTCCGGCAAAGAGCAATGCTGCCCCAGGATCTGTATCTATATCATGGCGCAGGATTATAAACGCCTCGTCTGCCCCGATAGTGGCATTCAGAAAGCCCTGCAAGGTGTAGAAGCGATAGTCCTTGCGCTTCGCAAGCTGAATAATGCTATCATACTCTGTTATGCTATGCGGTGGCAGGAACAGGTTTTGCAGCTTGTAAGCAGCACGCTGCCGGAAAGAAGGCTTCATCGCAGTATCCTCCGCGCATCAGCATACACGGGTTTTGCAAAAATATATATGCCAAGCAGGTATATGGCAAAACACAGAGCCATAAACACCAATGCATAAGGCAAAGCACTAACATATAACAGGGCGAAACAAAGCAAAGCAATACCAGTTCCCCATTTGCATAGGCTAATCAGCGCAGGCAGTAATCCGGCATCTAGTAAATATAGCGACATAAAGTAGAACAGCAGATTCATAACCGCACTACTGATGCTAAATAGCAGCACCGCAAAGCCAAACCCATACCCAATCCCCACATACAGGACAAGCAAGCGCAAGCCCAGCGACAAAACATTCCAGATCAGCTCCAAATGAGGCTTCCTGCAGATAAAAGGAATACCGCTAATGGGATCGTTTAGCATACTGCTGGCAAAGAACGGGATAAGGTAGAACAGCAAGGGAATAGCAGCATCCCACTTACCTAAAAAGAGGATCGGGATAAAGTAACCCAGCCCAAAGCAATACACCAATAGCAAAGGAATCCCCAGGCTCAAAGTAAGCCTGCTATAGCTTTGGATGCTGGATATTGTTCTTTGCCTGTCAAGTTGGGCGAACACCGGATAAAACACCTGTCCCACCGCCATGGTGAACATTATTACCGGCACCCCAATTAGCTGTGTGGCAAAGAAATACTGTCCCATAAAGGCAGTGCTTACCAGAGTTCCCAGGAAGAGAATTGGCGCATTCCCGGCATAGGTATTCAGCAAGCGAATAACACTTACATTAGCCAAAAAGCTTCGGATTCGTGAAATCAACTCCAGGCTATACCTAAGCCACCTGAGGCTGAATACCCGCCTTAACCGCATTGAATAAAAAGGCTTTAGGTGCACATACAGATAAATGGTTTCCACCAGATTTCCCAGGAAATATGCAACCACGTAAACCCACACCTGCCTGTAGAAATAGATCACCGAAAAGCTTGCAAGGCAATAGAATACTACATTCCATGTTTCCGCCAGAGCAAGTTCCTTAAACATCATTCTGCTCTGAGCCATGCTACGAAACAGCTTCCGCATCACCTCCACCAGCACAAACAGCGATGTCCACTGAAGCAGCACCCCCAATTCTGCACTTTGATAAAGCCTTGCCAGCCAAGTTGCCGATAATTCTAACATCAAGCTAAGCAGCAATCCCGTCCCGATGCCTATCTGCGCAAAGGCAAAACTATTCAGCTTGGGATGCCGTGTATCAGTGATGAGATTGGAATCCAGCCCAATTACCGCAAAGATAGCAGCAATCGCCAGGATCAAACTATAGGTGCGGAATACCCCAAAATCGCTTTGTGAAAGCCAAGAGGCAAGAGCGATCAGAAGTGCTAAGCTGATTATCCTACGTAGCACGGTTGTAACAAGGTTCCAGCGAATTCCGCGGATTACGGTAGCTTGGTTCACCGCTGCTTTAGACAAAGATTTCGCTTTGCTCCGTAACGGGACTCAAGCCCAAATGCCGATAGGCTTTGAAGGTTACCTTTCTGCCCTGCGGACTGCGTTCCAGAAAGCCTTGCTGCACCAGATAAGGCTCAAAGATTTCCTCTATTGTGCCGGCATCTTCACCTATCGCGGTGGCAATGGTTTTAATCCCCACAGGTCCACCCCGGTAGTTCTCGATAATGGTGCTAAGTATCCGTTTATCCATCTCATCTAAGCCCGCATGATCCACTTGCAGCATTTGCAGAGCGGCAAGGGCGATCTCCAGAGTGATTATTCCCTTGCCCTTAATCTGCGCATAATCCCGCACGCGGCGCAACAAGCGATTTGCTATACGTGGTGTCCCGCGGCTGCGTCTGGCAAGTTCGGCAATACCATCTTCATCGGCAGGAATGTTCAGTAGCTTGGCACTGCGGCGGATGATCATGGTAATGGATTCAAAGTCATAGTAATCCAGGCGCAGCACAATGCCAAACCTGTCCCTGAGCGGCGGTGTAAGCAAGCCTGCCCGTGTTGTGGCACCAATCAGGGTAAAGTTCTCCAGTGGTATCTTAAGCGTGCGGGAGCTAGGCCCGCTATCCAGGATGATCTCCATCTCATAATCTTCCATCGCCGGATAGATATATTCCTCAATCACATGCGAAAGGCGGTGGATTTCATCTATAAACAAGGCTTCATGCCTCTGCAGATTAGTAAGGATTCCGGCAAGATCGGAGGGCTTCTCTATCACCGGTCCGCTGGAAACAGTGATATTAACTCCCATCTCACGGGCAATAATCCCCGCCAGAGTAGTTTTCCCAAGCCCGGGAGGTCCGTATAGCAGCACGTGATCCAGCGATTCCCCCCGCAGTTTAGCAGCCTGTATGCTTATGTCCAGCAGCTCTTTAATGTGATTCTGCCCGATAAACTCTGTAAGGCTTTTAGGACGCAATGCACGGTCAAGATCGCTATCTTCTTTTTGCAGCACGGGATTATTTATGCGCTCTAACATAACAGCTATTTCAGCAGTCCGAACAGTTTCATGATGTGCAGTTGCCACACCATCCATGCAGCTTCCCACACGATGTGCCGGCTCATTTTGGAAACCCCGTTCAGACGTTCGGTGAACACAATAGGAATCTCTTTGATGCGAAAGCGTTTAACCCAGGCGCGGAAGTTCATCTCAATCTGGAAGGCATAGCCATCCGAGAGGATTTTATCCAGATCTATGCTTTCCAGCACCCTACGGTGGAAGCACTTGAATCCGCCGGTGGGGTCTTTTATCGGCATCCCGGTGATCACCCGCACATACTTACTGGCAAAGTAGCTTATTAACAAGCGTTTAAATGGCCAGTTAATGATGTTTACCCCGTTGCAGTAACGGCTGCCAATCACCAGATCTTTATTCTGGGCAGCAGCAATCAATCTGGGCACATCATCCGGATTATGCGAGAAATCCGCATCCATCTCCATGATATACTCGTAATCGTGCTCAAGCGCATATTTAAAGCCGGTTACATAGGCAGAGCCTAGCCCCATTTTACCGGGACGCTCTATCAGGTGCAGACGCGGTTCGGTGCTCTGCATAAAGCGCACCCGCATTCCTGTGCCATCCGGTGAGCCATCGTCCATCACCAGTATCTCGATATCTTCGCTCTTGCTAAGGACAATCTCCACCATGCGTTCGATGTTCTCAATCTCGTTGTAAGTAGGTATAATGACAAGCGTTTTCATGCTTATTTATCCAGGTTGTTCTCCATCAGTTGGGTTTCAGGAACTGCCCGGAAGGGCTTGGCAGGATTTCCGACCACGATGGTTTTAGCCGGAACGTCTCTGGTAACCACAGCTCCGGCGGCTACCACGCCATCGCTTTGGATCGTTTTGCCTGGCAGGATGGTGGCGTTTGCGCCTATCCTGGAACCGTTTTCCATAGTTATGCCTTTGAAGTGGTTAAATCTTTCTTTATCGCGTGCCATGTAGTTATCGTTACTTGTGGCGGTGCAGGGTGCTACGAAGCAGTAATCCCCAATTTCCGAATAAGCCGTAATGTAGCTGTTGGTTTCGAACTTATTGCGGCTGCCTATCTTAACGAAATTCTCGATGCTCACGTTGCGTCCTACAATGTTTAGATCGCCAAGCGACACGTTTTCCCGGATCGTGGCAAGATCCGCAATCAAATTGCGCTCACCGATCTGGCACTGGCAATAGATCACCACATTTGCCCCAATCTGGCAGAAATCGCCAATCACGGCGGGCTTCAAATCCGTAGGCACCTTAAAGATGCTGCGCGGGGAGGATAGTGGTTTCTTGCCGATAATCACACCATCATCAATACGCACGGCTTTGCCAATTTTACTGCCCGCATGGATCACCACATTATGCCCGATCAGGCAGTCGTCACCGATCTCCACCCCTGCAAGAATAACTGTATTTATACCTATTGTCACGTTTTCGCCAAGCTTGGCGCTACTGTCTATATGCTGATTCATGAAACCTCCACTCAATATAGAACCAACATTTTCCTCGACAAGGTTTAAGGCAAGTAAAAAATGACCCGGACAAGTAAATCAGATAAGGAAAGTGATGAATAACAGCATCAAGCTCTTTTGCGACCATCTTGCATTAGAGGGAAAGTCCCCCCGCACTATCGAAGCTTACAAGCTTGATCTGGATCAGTTCAACGGATTTGTAAAGCGGTTTTTCGAGAGTGAGGAAGTGCCTGTGCAGGGGATTACCGTGCTGAATATCCGTGATTTTCTGCGTCATCTGAACGATATCCCGGATTGCAACCGCTCTCTGGCGCGTAAAAGTGCTTCCCTGAACAGCTTTTTCCGCTTCTGTAAAACTCAGGGAATCACTACTGCGAATCCCATGGATAAGATCAAGCGTCCCAAGTATGAAAAGCCACTCCCCAAGTGCTTCACAGAAGAGGAAGTGCGCAATCTGCTGGCGATTCCGGATACCACCAGTCCCTTTGGAATGCGCAACCGCGCTATTCTGGAAACGCTGTATTCCAGTGGCTTACGTTTAATGGAACTGGCAGGCATCAAGATGAACGATTTGGACATGAAAAACGGCTTATTGCGGGTGAAAGGCAAGGGGAATAAGGAGCGCATTGTGCCCATTGGTTCCTTTGCCCTTAATGCTATCATGGAATACCTGCCCATCCGGGAAAACCTGAAAACCGAGCAAAGCCCCGATCGGCTGT
>CAYSGM010000104.1:9025-10716 GCA_964430595.1 uncultured Candidatus Cloacimonas sp. | reverse complement strand
CGGATTTTGCGGATTGAACGGATAAACACGGATAAAAAGTGGATTATGACTGTATTTAGGCAGCTTAACATCCGAATTGATATAGATAAAAGGTATGCTCCTCCATTTGAAGGCAACAGATGCTCCTTATATACATACTTAATCCGTGTTTATCCGTTCAATCCGCAAAATCCGTGTTCCTATTTCCCTTTATAACATTACCCAATCTTCAGTAAAAATAATAGTGGTATGCAAGCCTAAATAAGCCTTGACGAATCTGCTGCAATTATGCGTTTAGAATCTCATGAGACTTAAGCTGAAAAAGGTATTACAGTTCTTCGGTCTGCAGCGCAGTATGGTGGGCATGCTTACCATGGTGGTGCTGGTGGGACTAGGCGAGAAGATGGCGGAACGCTTTCTGCCGCTATACCTTATCGCGCTGGGGGGAACCCCCATCATTATTGGGGTGCTGAACGGCATGGATAACCTGCTTAGTGCGCTCTATTCCTACCCAGGCGGGTGGCTGGCAGATCGCTTTGGCTACCGGCGCGCGCTTACTATATTTAACGTAATGGCAATGATCGGCTATCTGATTGTGGTGATCTTTCCCAGTTGGCAGGCGGTGTTGATCGGGGCGGTATTCTTCATCGCTTGGACGGCTATTTCCCTGCCTGCCACGATGAGCCTGGTATCGTCCGTGGTGCCCGCCAATAAACGCTCTATGGGCATTTCCATGAATTCCATCGTGAAGCGCATTCCCATGGCGATAGGACCCATCATGGGCGGCTTCTTTATTGGCCGTTTCGGACGCATTCAGGGGATCAGGTATGCATTCATGGTCGCCCTTGTGTTTGCCATTATCGCCCTCGTTGTGCAGCAACGCTTCATTGTGGAAAAACAGGTGCCTGTTAAGAAAGCCAAAGGCGCAAAACGTAAACTTTTCTCCCCCAATCTATACCATCTGCTGGTGTCCGATATCCTGGTGCGCTTTTGCGAACAGATCCCCTACGCCTTTGTGGTGATCTGGGTGGTGGAAAATAACCATGTGTCGGAACTGAGGTTTGGCGTGTTGACCGCTATCGAGATGGTAACGGCGATGCTGATTTATATTCCCGTGGCTTATCTGGCGGATAAAAGCACCCGCAAGCCCTATGTCGCCATCACTTTTGTGAATTTTACCCTGTTTCCGCTGATATTGTTGTTCAGCAAGACCTTTGCGGTGCTGGTGCTGGCGTTTATCGTGCGCGGACTAAAAGAGTTCGGTGAGCCTACCCGCAAGGCGATGATCATGGATATGGCACCGGAAGATGCGAAAGCCTCTACCTTCGGGACATATTACCTGATCCGCGATGTGGTGGTCTCCATTGCTGCTTTCGGGGGTGCGTGGCTGTGGCAAAGCAGTCCAAAGCTGAACTTTGTAATTGCTTCAGGATTTGGGCTATTGGGGACGCTCTATTTTATCCTGATGGTAAAGCCTAAGCCAGTTAGTCAAGCCGTTTGAGATCTATAAAGCCGCGCTCCACATCGGTGCGCATCAGCTTCACACGTAGTTTGTGCCCCACATCCAGCCCCTCTTGACCGCTTACCAGCCTGCCTTCCACGGGAAGATGCAGCAAGCGCACCCAGGTGCCTTTCTCCGAAGCACCGGTAACGATGCTGTCGAACACTTCGCCAATGCGGGATTGCAGCAGTAAAGCCGCGGCGGATTTATT
>CAYSGM010000104.1:0-9015 GCA_964430595.1 uncultured Candidatus Cloacimonas sp. | reverse complement strand
CCTGCCGTTCCACTTTCTTCACCGCATCTTCGGTAACGGAGCAATGCTTTGCCAGGGCTAGCAGTTCCTCACCGGTATAAGGCACCGACTTGCCCTGCAGTGCGGCTTTTAACAGGCGTTGAGTGATGAGATCGGGGTAGCGGCGGTTGGGGGCTGTGGAATGGGTGTAGTCCTTTACCGCCAGCCCAAAGTGACCTTCGGAGCTAGCTCCCGGCAGTTCTACAGTGTATTCACCGCCACCAAGGAGCTTAATCACGCTGAGGGAAATATCAGGAAAGCGCAGGGGATCAGCTGCTTTCTCTTTCATCAGGAATTGGTTCAGGGCTTTGGCATTGGGCTCCAGGGGTAGTTTGGTGCCTTTCTCGGAGGCAAGTTCCACAATCCTGTCCCAGCGTTTGGGGGTTTGCACCACCCGCCGCAGCGAGGGGAAGTTCTTAGCCGCAAGAAAGCGTGCCACAGCGCCATTGGTAGCGATCATGAAGTCCGCCACGATGTCCTTAGCACGGTTACTTCTATCCTGCTGAAGGTCGGTTAGGGCACCGTCGGCAAAAACAGGACTGGCATGGATGGTTTCGAACTCCAAGGCACCATGCTCGTGACGCAGCACCTTCATCTTCTGGGCTACCTTATCCTGCAAGCGGAGGTTGGCTTCCAAACCCTTCACCTTAGCCACGGCTTGGGGGAGCGGGGCGTTATTCTCCAGCCACTCTGCAAGGCTGCCATAGCTAAGTTTTGCCTTGTTTCGCACCCAGGCAAAGTAAATGTTGGAGCTTTGCACCGCGCCGTCTGCACCGATGAGCAATTCCACCACCATGGCAATCCGGTCTTCATCTAAGCCAAGCGAAGTGAAATCTGTGGAGAGCTTTTCCGGAAGCATGGAGAATACCCTGGCTGCGGTGTAAACCGTGCTGGTGTTGTGGTGCGCATGCTTATCCAGAGCGGTGTTCAGCTTTACCAGAGCGTCCACATCCGCAACTGCCACGTATATCTTCACCTTGCCATCCGGCATCGCTTCGGCGTAGGAAAGCTGATCCAGATCCCGCGAATCGCTGTTGTCTATGGAACTCCACAGCAAGTGGCGCAGATCAGGCATATTGCTATCCTGTTTGTGGGCAGGTTCGGTGATGGCATTCAGTTCCGCCAGTACTGCCTCGGAGAACTCCGGCAGCAGCCCTCGCTCCAGCATAGCCCGGGTCGCAATTCTCTGCAAAATGGCATGATGCCCGTTGTGATGATTATCTGTCATAATATCTCCCGTTAGATAAGATACTTGATCTGTGCAATTAACCCAATATAAGCAGATGGAGAAATAAACGTCTTAACTCAACCTCAAGTAGATCAACAAGTTATTTAGTCGTATGGATTTGATATGAAAAGCCGGCAGTGAAATCTATGACTTTTGATACTGCACTTTATCCTAAATGCATGATTGTAGTGATAATCTTTCGAGCATCGAAGCGGGACCAACCACTTATGTTCAAAGTGAGTAATGCGTTTTTGTTTGACACAATTCCCCCCTTCCAATTGTATGGCAGAAATGGGCGTTTTGTAGCCCGGAAAAAGCCTCCTGTCCGGTATAATGAGGCATAGCATAAGGATACATCATGTTAGAAAGATTATTAAAAAAACTGTTCGGTGATAAAGCGAGCCAAGAACTGAAGCTATTCGATCCCGTAGTCCGGGAGATTGGGCAGATATACGACGGCTTGGCGAAATACTCCGATGATCAGATAAAAGACAGAATTGTTGAGATCAAGGTAGAGATCGCAGAAAAGCTAAATCCACTGCGTGAGGAGCTTTCAGAGCTTCAAAGAAACTACCGGGAAGAAAATGAAGACAGCGAGCGCAGCCGCATAGACAATCGCATCGATGCTGCACGTAAGGATCTGAAAAAGCTTACCAAGGAAACGCTGGATTCCTACCTGCCGGAAGTGTTTGCCATAGTTAAGGATACCTGCCGCAGAATGATGGGGCAAAGCTTCATGGTGCGCGAGCACTTGCAGGAATGGAACATGATTCCCTTTGATGTGCAGCTTATCGGTGGCATGGCACTTAATGACGGCAAGATCGCCGAAATGGCTACCGGAGAAGGGAAAACCCTGGTTGCCACCCTGCCCTTGTTCCTGAATGCCCTGGTTGGACGTGGTGCGCACCTGGTAACCGTGAACGATTACCTTGCCAGCCGTGATGCAGAATGGATGAGCCCAATCTTTAACTTCCATGGCATGACTGTAGGTTGCATCACTACGGGCATGAATTTTGCCAGCCGGAAAGCAGCATACGAATGCGATGTTACCTACGGGATGAACAGCGAATTCGGGTTCGACTACCTGCGCGATAACATGGCGGTATCCCGCGAGCAGCTTGTGCAGCGCGACTTTTACTATGCCATCGTGGACGAAGTGGATAGCATCCTGGTGGATGAAGCCAGAACCCCGCTTATTATCAGCGGTCCTATTGCTCAGGATAAGAACTTCTACCCGGAGCTGCGTCCCTTTATAGCCCAATTGGTGCAGAGTCAGAACGCCCTGGCACAAAGGTTTTTAACCGAGATAAAGGACGACCTGCGGGAAGATAACCCAAAGTCCGATAATCAGCGTTTGGCAAAGAACCTACTGCTGGTGAAGCGGGCAGCTCCGCACAACAAGGCTTTCCAGAAGCTGATGCAGGATGGGGAGCTGAAGAAAATGGTGAACGACATCGAAGGCATGTACCTGCGCGATAAGAACATGCACGAGCTGGACGAGAACCTCTTCTTTGTGGTGGAAGAACGCCATAACAGCGTTGACCTCTGCGAAAAAGGGCGTGATCTACTCTCCAAGCGCGAGAGCGATCTGTTTGTGGTGCAAAGCCTGGATGAAGTGCTTGCCGAAGTTGACCAGAACGAGACCATTTCCGATGCGGAGAAAATGAAGCGCAAGGAAGCTTTAACCAATAAGTTCATGGATAAAAGCGAGAAGCTGCACAACATAAACCAGTTGCTACGGGCTTTTACTCTCTTTGAGAACGACCAGGAATACGTGGTGATAGACAACAAGGTGATCATTGTGGATGAATTCACCGGCAGACAAATGCCCGGCAGACGCTTCTCGGATGGCTTGCACCAGGCGCTGGAAGCCAAAGAGAACGTGGAGATCGAAGCGGGCACCCAGACCTTTGCCACCATCACTCTGCAGAACTACTTCCGCATGTTTGAGAAGCTGGCGGGCATGACGGGTACTGCTCTCACCGAAGAATCCGAGTTTATGGAGATATACAAGCTCCCAGTGATGGCGATCCCCACTAATGTGCCGGTTACCCGCATAGACCACGACGACATGATCTACCTAAGTAAAAACGATAAATATCAAGCGATTATAGAAGAGATCACCTATTGGCACGAGCGCAAGAAACCGGTGCTGGTTGGAACGGTGAGCGTGGAAGTAAGCGAGATTATTTCCCGCCTGCTGAAACGCAAAGGCATTGCCCATAACGTGCTGAATGCGCGTCAACACCAGCGGGAAGCGGAGATCATCACCGGAGCGGGACAGCCCGGAGCCGTTACCATCGCCACCAATATGGCGGGACGCGGAACGGATATTAAGCTGGGCAAGGGCGTGGTAAACGGTACTTCCGAGAGTTATCGCAACCTCTCCAACGCCTTAACCGAAGAATTCCCCTGGGGCTTGCCACTGGATGGACTGCATGTGATAGGCAGTGAACGCCACGAAAGCCGCCGTATAGACCGCCAATTGCGTGGACGCGCAGGACGTCAGGGCGATCCTGGCACCTCGCGCTTCTTCCTGTCTTTGGAAGATGACCTGATGCGCCTGTTTGGCAGCGACCGCATTGCGCCCATGATGATGAAGATCGGGCTGAAGCCCGGCGACGCCATCCGCCATCCGTGGATGACCAAAGCCGTGGAAAAGGCGCAGAAACGCGTGGAAGAGCATAACTTTGAGATACGCAAGAACCTGATCAAATACGACGAAGTGATGAACCAGCAACGTGAGGTGATCTATTCCTACCGGCGCAGCGTGCTGAAGGGTTACGACCTGAAGCCGGAGATTCTGGACATGATAACCGAAACGATAGAGAACATTGTAGACGGCATCATCCCCGCGGATAGCTATCCCGAGGACTGGAATCTGGAGCGCATCTGCCTGTGGTTCAAGCAAAACCTGAATCTGGGCATTGAACCTCGCGATTTGGAAAGCGACCACATGAATAAAGACCTGCTGCTGAATACTTTAACGGACTTCGCCATGCAGGGTTACGAGCATAAGGAAGCCCAGATTGGTGCAGATCAGCTTCGCAACATAGAACGCCGTGCCCTACTGGAAGTGGTGGATGACGAATGGCGCGATCACCTGCACGAGATGGATTTGCTTAAGGACGGTGTGCACCTGCGTTCCTATGCGAACAAAGACCCATTGATAGAGTATAAAAAAGAGAGCTTTGAGCTGTTCCAGAACCTCATCGGCAGAATACAGGAAAACGTTACCCGCAAGGTGTTTACCACTTACATCCTGTCTCAGGCGCAGATGGAGGATATGCTGAAGCATGCCAACATGAGCCACGATGATATGAATGCCTTCCTGCATGCCCAGGAACAGGCGCAAGGCCAGCAGTTTAACCAGAATATGAGCGCTCCGCCCCAGTTTAACAATGCTCCCGAAGAAAAGCAGCGCCCCGTGCGCGTGGCAGCCAAAGTGGGACGCAACGACCCCTGCCCCTGCGGAAGCGGAAAGAAGTATAAGAAGTGCTGCGGACAGCATGAAGAAAGTGAAGATTAAGGATAAAACATGGCAAAAGGACTAATAATCGTCGAATCGCCTGCCAAAGCGGGCACCATCAGCAAGTTCCTGAAGAACAAGTTCAGCGTTAAGGCTTCCATGGGGCACATCCGTGATCTGCCTCAGCACGAGCTTGGCGTGGATGTAGCCCAGGACTTCAAGCCTACCTATGTGATCGATAAAAAGAAAACCAAGATCATCAGCGAGCTGCGTGAAGCTGCCAAGGATGCTGATGCCATCTATCTCGCCAGCGATCATGACCGCGAAGGGGAAGCCATTGCCTGGCACCTGAAAGAAGCTTTGATAAAGGAACTGAAGGGCAAGCCCGTTTACCGTATCGTGTTTAATGAGATCACCTCCAAAGCGATAACCTCTGCCATCGAAACCCCGGGCAGCATCGATATTCCCAAGGTGGATGCACAACAAGCCCGCCGCATCCTCGACCGTATTGTGGGTTACAGCATCAGCCCATTACTGTGGAAAGTGATTGCCAAAGACCTTTCCGCCGGACGTGTGCAGTCCGTAGCCCTCAGGCTTATCTGCGAGCGTGAAGCGGAGATACAGGCATTTGTGCCCAAAGAATTCTGGAAGGTAGCAGCTGATTTCTGGCGTGACAAGCTGCCCAAGTTCAACGCTTCTCTGGAAAAGTTTGACGGCAAGAAGCTGGAAATAGCCGACGAAAAGACAGCTCTGGAGCTGGTGGAAGCCATCAAGACCGAAACCGCCGTCCTTGCCGACATCAAGCGCAACAGCCGCAACGTGGAACCGCCCCCCCCCTTCATCACCAGCACCCTGCAACAGGAAGCCTCCAAGATACTTGGCTTCCAGGCGCAGCGCACTATGAGCATTGCTCAGGAATTGTATGAAGGTATCGATCTGGGCGGAGAAAGCACCGGACTTATCACTTACATGAGAACGGATTCCACTCGTATTGCCGAGGAAGCCGTGGCAAGCTGCCAAGCCCTTATTAAAGACCGTTTCGGGGCTTCGTTACTTCATAGTTCCACCCGTGTTTTCAAGAACAAACAAAGCGCTCAGGATGCGCATGAAGCCATCCGTCCTACGGATCCCTTCCGGACTCCCGAAAGCCTGGACGGCAAACTCAGTAAAGAGCAGCTTAAGCTATACACACTTATCTGGCAACGTTTTATCGCCACGCAGATGAAGCCCGTGAAGCTGTTGGTAACCGCAGCCAAGATCGAGCTTGGCAAAGCTCTGTTCACCGCCAGCGGTAACCAGATAACTGAAGAAGGCTTCCGATTAGCCTATCCCCATGTAAACATCCCCTTAGGGGAAAAAATACATCCCGATTATACCAACACTAATGTGCTGGAGCACAGCGACCTGCTCTCCACCCAGCATTTTACCACTCCGCCATCACGCTATACGGAAGCATCACTGATCAAGGAACTGGAAGCCAAAGGCATCGGCAGACCATCCACTTACGCAAGCATCATCAGCACCATCCGCAACCGTAAATACGTTACCATGGAAAAGAAAGCCTTCCTCCCCTCGCCTTTGGGTACGGATGTAAACCGCTTTCTGGTGGATAACTTCGACAGCATTTTCAACGTGAAGTTCACCGCCCAGATGGAAGATAAACTGGATGAGGTGGAATACAGCCACATTGTGTGGACAGACCTGGTGCGCACCTATTACGACCAACTGCAAGCTCTTATTACCAAAGTAGATGTGAAGAAAGAGAAGAACAGCTTCATCCAGGAAAGCGGGCTCACCTGCGACGTATGCAAAACCGGCACCATGGTGATAAAGCGCAGCAAAGGCGGCGAATTTCTTTCCTGCAGCCGTTATCCCGAATGCAAGAACAGTAAAAGCTTCAAGCGTGATGAAGCCGGCAATGTTGTAATCCTCGTCCCTACTACTTTGGAAGAGAAATGCCCCCAGTGTGGCAATCCTCTCATTATGCGTAGCGGCAAGTTTGGCGAGTTCATTGCCTGCAGCACTTACCCCAAGTGCAAGTTCGCCCGCCCCAAGACACTCGGTGTTGCATGTCCTGAATGCGGCATAGGTGAGCTTACTTCCCGCAAGAGTAAAACAGGACGCGCTTTCTACTCCTGCAACCGCTATCCCGAGTGCAAATACATTACCAACGACAAGCCGCTGCCCATTCCCTGCCCCAGTTGCGGAAACCCCTACATAGTAGAGAAATACAGCCGTGATAAAGGCACCTATAAGCTGTGCCCCAAGTGTAACACCCAGATGGAATAGCAGATGCACTTTCGCGACGGCGTGCATAGCGCCATCCAAAGCATCCTAAACCACAAACTGCGGTCACTGCTTACCCTCACCGGCATCGTGATCGGGGTGCTGGCGGTGGTTACCATGTTCAGCAGCGTATATGCTCTTAAAGCACTTATCAAGAATAACATGGAGGACATGGGCTGGAATTATTCTCTGATCGTTACTCCTGGCTATGACACCTCCGATAATAATAACACCACTTCCCGCAGCAGTATCCGCCGGGCGAAGCAAAGCATTCCCAGCCTGAACTATGGCGATTACGAAGCACTGCGTGACAATCTGACGCTGAAGAGTATTTACGGGATGATCGAATCCACCAGCCTCTTTCGCATCGGCAACAAAACCCGTAATGTGCGTTTGCGTGCCACTAATGCCGAGTTTTTCCGCAATAAAACCTACAAGATCGGGCAGGGACGCTATTTTAACGACTATGAGAACGAGAATAGCATGGCTGTGGCGGTGCTTGGCTATCACTTTGCCCTGGAGTATTTTCCCGGTAAAAAGCCTGTGGGAGAGTATCTTCAGCTTGGTTCGCACCGCTTTAAGATCGTGGGGGTGCTGGCTGCTGATGCTCTGGACGGCGGGAATGGTATGAACTTTAACACCTGGGAGCGCAAGGAAGATCTGAAGGCAGTGTATGTGCCCCTAAAATACGGTGCACGCTATCTTGGCACCGGAGGTACCGTGCACCAGGTTTACATGCAGGCTGCCTCTGAGAGTGCCTATTCCAGTCTGAAAAAAGACGCCCGCCAATTGCTGCTGTCCCGCCACAATATGTATCCAAATTTTAGCTTCATGGACGTGGGAGATTTCCTGCTATCCATCACTAACGAGATAGATAAGTTCATGAAGAAGTGGAATATAACCCTTATCGCCATCGCCTCTATCTCGCTGATCGTAGGCGGGATAGGCTTGTTCAGCACGCTGCTGATCTCCATTCAGGAGCGCATGAGCGAGATCGGTATCCGCAAAAGCATCGGCGCTACCGAAACTGATATCTTTTTTTACTTTATCTTTGAAGCCCTGGCACTGGCATTCTGGGGTGCGGTATCGGGGGTAGGATTCGCCTGGCTACTGATCACCATCATCGCCAAAGCCATCCATTTCCCGCTGTATCTGCCCATCCAGGGTGTGGCAGTGGGTATTGGCTTCTCGCTGCTGATCGGTTTTGCCAGCGGCGTTTATCCAGCCTTGAAGGCTGCCCATATCGATCCCATCCAAGCGATCTATTATAGAGAGTAGTTAGAATGAAAAGGCACCACCTTATCTTATTGATTTGCTTGGGATTGATCTTCCTAGTCGTGCTAACTTATTTCTTGTATCGCCTAAAAACATCATCCCACGTCCTGGAGCGCTTACCATTAGATAGTAATGTTCTTTTCTTTTACAAACCCACAACTACGGTAGATTTCGAGGGCGGAACTTGCACGTTAAACTATAAAAGCCCTCATAAATGGAATATCACAGCTTCGGATGATTGGATAGACATAATAAAAACCTCGAACAGCGTTGTTACTTTCATCGTAAGAATTAACCGGGGGAAATCCGATCGGGTAGGTTATATTCAGTTTCGAAACCAGGAACATAGCTTCAATAGTGTGGTGAAGCAAACTGCCAATCCTTATATATCCGAGGGTCGCCATCAGTTTATCAAGGACATCCATTTCCCCAGCCCCAAACTTGGTTATGCTGTCATCTTTGATCCTGTAAGTTTAACTACTCTCTTGATGAAAAGCATCGACAATGGCAAAACGTGGCAAGACATAAGTCCCAAACAGGAAACAGACTTGGATAAAGTGTTCTTCCTCAACGAAAATACCGGTTGGGTAGCATGTAAAAGTGGCAAAACTAATCTGATTCAAAAGACTACTGATGGAGGTAAAAACTGGAAACAATACCTGCTTGATCCAGTTCCCGATTCTGCATCGGTAAATCAGTTATACTTTTGGGATGAAACCGCAGGTTTTATAGTTTTATC
>CAYSGM010000103.1:0-10748 GCA_964430595.1 uncultured Candidatus Cloacimonas sp. | reverse complement strand
GAGTGCATCGGCAGCGGGCTTTTGGTGGCAAAATGCTTGGCTGAGGGCTTGGAGATATTACCCGAAGAGACTATCCTGGGACAGCTTTGGCGGCACCTATGCTACCCTAAGGATACTAAGTTCCAGCCGATGAATGCTAACTTCGGAATATTGCCACGGCTGGAGAAAGAACCGAGAGATAAGAAAGAGAAGAAGGTGAGGTATTCCGAGAGGGCAATGGCGAAGCTGGGGGTGAAGGTGGAGATTTCTTTTTAACACAGAGGAAAAGCAGAGAGAAACAGAGGATTTTTTAAAAAAGAGATAAAGAGAAAAAGAGGTTATGGGATTGGATTGCTGGTTAGATAGGCAAGTGCTGATGCGATGTAACAATAACACACAAGAACGCCCACACCCCAGCACTCCAGCACCCCAATACCAAAAAAGGAGATATGATGAGTAAGATTCTTTCCGCATGCGGGTTGGACTGCCCTACCTGCGAATGTTTTGAGGCACACCAAGCTAATGACACCGAACGCAAAAAGGACATTGCAGTGCGCTGGAGCAAGAACTATAATGCAGATTTATCAGCTGATGACATTGCCTGTGACGGCTGCATGAGCGAGGGAGATCATTTTAGTTGGTGCAATATGTGCCCTATCCGAGCCTGTGTGGTGGGAAAAGGTTATGAAAGCTGTGCAGATTGTGATGATTTTCCCTGTGATACGAATGCCTTTTTGTATAATGCAGTACCCAAGGCGAAAGAGACTATCGAAAAGCTGAGAAGCTAAGCTTAACCACCGCTGATGAGGTGAATCACCCATACTTCCGCATTTTGCGGAATAGGGGTGGTGTCGTAATCATCCTTCTTTACCAGTGTGCCGTTCACTTTTATTACCAACATCTTGAAGGTGTAGTTCATAATGGTTAGTGCATCGCGTACTACTAAGCCTTCCCGCCAGGGGAGTTTGTGGTCGTTTACGGTGAAGATGGGTTCCATCGAAGTATCCTAGCCTTTATCTTTTCGTAGCGCAGGATGCCGATCCTGCGGGATTTCCCGGCAAGCAGCATCGGCATGCTGCTCTACAAGCTTAACCAGTAGTTCCAAAGCTAAGTTTGCCTGCATGTTTGCGACAATAGCTACGCGCGGGGCAATGGGACTGATACCCTCTTCCAGAGTGCTTTCCAGGTCGCCAACAATATACAGGTTATCACAGCGGTGGATGCGGATGCGTTCGCTGTTGCCATAGCCGGCAATCCCGGAAGCACCGATAATAGGTCTGTCGGGGTAGTTCTCTAACCATTTCTGGATCAGCATTTCTTTTTGGGAGGCATCATCAAAGGCTTCTATCAGGATATCGCAACTGCCAAACAGCTCTTCAACATTGTCAGGAGTTACTTTGGTGCAGTGAGTCTCCAAAGCTACAAAGGGATTAAAGCTGATGATATTAGCTGCCAAAGCCCGGGCTTTGGGCTGATCTACTTGCGATATGGCAAATTGCTGTCGGTTCAGGTTTTCTAAGCTGACCGTATCGAAATCGGCTATCACCAGCTTGCCGATTCCCGCCCTGGCGAGAGATATAGCGATATTAGAGCCTAATCCACCCGCACCGGCAATGCCCACAACTGCTTTTTGCCAGATGGGGAAAGCAATGGGATCGCGTTTGGTAAAATACTCTTCAGGGGTGATCATCGCTTAATTTCTATGCATATTTTGCCCTGTGGATCAATGTCTTTCAGGTTATCCACAAGCGAGACTATTACGTCCTTCAGCACTTTCTGCACGAAGGGGACTATGGTCACTTGCTCCTCACCGATCGTTAGTTTCAGGTCTGGTGCGTTGTCCAGAACGCAATCGCTGCGTTTGGCTTTGCCTTGGACAATTCTGATCGCCATTTGGTTGCACGTGAAGCCACAAGCGGAACAACAGTCAGGCTCACTCATGGGTAAAATATCGAAGCTTTTGCTAAGCACCGTATCCATCAGGGCATCTAAGTCCTTTTGCAGGCAAAACACAGGTAGCCCGGAATAGGCGCTTAGGTTGTCGGCAACAAGACCTGAGATGCCTATGCAGGTGCCGTCGATAAGTTCATCCAATTGGGCTGTGTCTTTGGCGCAGACCAGTTTGGGGATAGGTGCGTTCTTCATGCCTTCGATCACCAGAAAGTCCGCTTTCAGATAACTGAGCATTTCCTTAAGCTCGAGGCTGCGGGGGAAAAGCAAAGCACTGTCGTAAAGCCCTTTCGCAAACACTGCTTCGCTACCGGCTTTGGCATGCAAGGCGGTATTCTTGCCATCTGTGTCGGCGCGATAGGCTTCGCTGTGGATGTCTTTGATGGATACCACCCTAAAGCCGCGCTGTTTAAGCTCTGCTATAATAGCGGTGACCAGCGTGGTCTTGCCGGTATGGTGATAGCCAATTACGCCGATTGCCTTCATTGGGGGATTTCCTGCAACAATAATTGGCAATAGGCACTGATGCCTTCACCTTTGCCAGATACGCCCAAGCCTTCTTCGGTGGTGGCTTTTACTGATACTTGATCTATGGAACAGTCCAGGTCTGAGGCAAGGTTGCTGCGCATGGAGTCTATGTATGGACGCAGCTTGGGTGCCTGAGCGCAGATAGTTGCGTCCAGATTCACCAGTTGCCAGCCTTTGGTTTGGACCAGGATGGATACTTTTTGCAACAACAGACGGGAGTCTATACCCTTATACTGCAATTCGGTATCGGGAAAATGGGAACCAATATCGCCCAGAGCCAAAGCCCCCAGTAAAGCATCGATAATCGCATGGATCAGCACATCGGCATCGGAATGACCCAGCAAGCCAAGTTCAAAAGGGATATGCACTCCCCCCAGGATCAGGGCTCTGCCTTCCACAAGGCGGTGAACATCATATCCGCTGCCTATGCGTATCATGGTTTAATCCACGGTTATAGATTTGGACACGTTCTTGGGGACATCAGGATGCACACCGTGATCAATCACTCCAAGTTTATCCAGTTTATTAAGCTTACGGATGCTCATGCGCAAAGCTAATAGTTGTAACACGATTGTGGAAGAAAAGCAGGTCATCAGGCTGTCACCGGTCTTGGGAAGCATAATGTATGCCCAGCCGTAATAGCCGCCCTCGTTGGGATTAATTGAGGCATTCTTGAAGAGCTGGTCATTTTCTTCGGCAATCACGTATGTGTTAGCACCACGTATCTTGTGCGTGTTTATCTGAGAGATCGTTAGGTTCACATCCCTTTCTTCTGGTCCAGTAACATAGATAAGGGGATAGTTTCGGTATAGCGGTTCGAAGAAATCACGTCCTTCCACCACTTCGCGGAAAAGCTTGGTACCTTCCTTCGAGAGGTTGAAAGGCAGGTTGTGGGTAAACATGTAATCGCCCAGAGCTTTGTAGATTTCTTTCGTTTCATTATGGTCAATCCCGCGAGAGCGTCCCAGATCATCCACGGTATCTATAAGCTCACTGAACGAGCGAACGAAGCTGCGCACATGTTTTACACCAAACACGGTATTCTTACCAAGAATAGTGTTGGGTCCGTGTTTAAACTCCGATGCTTCACGCCCTTCAGCATGGTTCAGAACTGTCTCACGTATCTTTAACGCACCTTCCATCGCCACTCCGCTTATCTTGGTGGCAAGGATGTGCAAGGAAGGCTCCATATAAATCTTTGCAGCCATGGAATCTATCAGATCATCAGTGCTTTCCACGGTTTCTTTTAATAGCGAAGGGATATTGGCAAGGGACTGATAACGTTTAGCGATCTCGGCTTCACGTTCTATGCTAACTTCGGGACTGAGGTGCGTATCCAGCTCTTTCAGCTTCATCTCTGCAGTGCGGATCGCCAGATAGTAGAACAGGGTGATCTGGTTCATGAAGCTCTTGGTGGCGGGAACGGCAATCTCAGGACCGCACAGAATGGGAATAGCCACATCGCTCTTCTCCTGCCCTAAAGTGGAGTTCATGTTGTTTACCAACACTACCTTGCGTACGCTTAAATCCTGAGAATCGATATCATTAAAGATATCTATAAGGTCTTTGGTTTCACCGGATTGGGACACACCGATAATCAGGTCGTTATCCTTTATGCAGTTGGAGTATTCTCCTCTGAAATCACCGGGAAGGATGGGAATGATCTCCATGCGGGCAATATGATTGAAGAACAGTGCTGCAATCTTAGTGGCATGGAAGGAAGTTCCGCAGGCAATGGAATAGGCATTGCGGTTGTGGCTAATGTTGTTCTTCACCAGTGCCAGGAAGCCCAATACGCTACGCTCAAATTCTGCCACACTGATCTCTTCAGAGAGGGCATCAAGTGCTTTGGACAGGCTAAGCTTCTTCAGGTCAAACTCGCCGTTCATCAGCTCGATAAAGATGTTCTTTTCGTTGGAGAAGAAGTATTTCTTGTCGAAATCCTCTTTAACTGCCACGTCAAAGATGGCGGTATATGCGCTCTGTGCTCTGGCAAATAACCTGGTCATAGCATCTGAGACATATAAGGCATCGAACAGCTTACGTTTGTCTTCGATGCTATGTGCTGCAAGAATAGCATTCATCTGGCTTAGCATCTGCTCTTTCAAGCCTTCTTTAGCCATAAGCTCCAGCATGCTTCTACCAGAATTGGATCCACCCTGGAACAGCTTAATCAGCTTTCCAGTAGATTCACTTTGAGCATATATTTCCTGTTCCATGAAGTAATCGAATTCCGGTAGTAGCTCCACATCTTCGGCACGTAGCTTCGAAAACACCGGCTTTGTAGGCAGAGTATCACCTTTACTCCAGGTTTCATCGGGCTGGTTGAGACGCTTGAATTTTAGGTCTTTCTGGGCATAAATCTGGTAAGTTTCGGCAGTGTATTCGATAAACTCACCTTCTCGTAGGTTAATCAGCTGCTTGGTAAAGCGCAATACGGCAGTAAGATCAGAAGAAGCCAGCCCAAAGGGCATATCCTCGATCTCCCCAATGCCAAAATACAGGCTGCTGCCAGCCTTGATCGCCCAGGATGTTTGCGTGATGGGATCCACGATCACTGCTGCATAGCTGCCAATGATCTTATCCCCGGTCTCAATAATCGCTCTTCGCATACATGCTTTACGAGCCTCAGGGTCGGCTGGATTGCCTGCTTTATCCATCTCTATATCAAAATAGTGTTCAACGCTATGCACCAGCATTTCCCCGTCGTTATCGCTTTGAGGGAAGTGCCCTTCTTTGCTAAGAAACGCTTTCAGCTCGCGGGTATTGGTGATATTGCCATTGTGCGCACCATAGATGTGTCTTTTACAGGCAACTTCATGAGGTTGTGCATTCACCTTGTTTACGTATCCGAATGTTGCCCAACGCACTTGCCCGCAAAATATCTTTCCAGCTTGCTTTTCAATGCCAAGCGTTTTAACTAGAGTGCTTGGAGCACCTACGTCCTTAAGCAAGGTTATGCTCTCCGTATCTCCCTGAAAGGCAGCTCCGGTGCTGTCGTAACCACGGTATTCCAAAGCTTTCAACAGCTTGGAGGCGTATTGTCCTAGATTAACTGATACTCTTGGCAATGCCATGCCCAATACACCACAGCCAAGCCCGATAATCGGGATTCTTATCTCTAAATTGGGAAGTTTACTTGCAGCCAGTAACAGTGCTTTGTTAAGGGTAGTTCTACAATAACGGTTATTTCCGTTTTCCATTTTAGTTCCTTATATCATATTCTTTTCAATTAGTTGCGTGGCATAGAACAGATCTGCATCATCGGTTATCTTCAGGTTAAATTCACTACATAGTACATATCGGATCTTCTCCCCCATCAGTTCCAACAGCGAAGCATCATCGGTGCCCATAAAGCCTTCTGCATACGCATGCAGATAAGCTTCCATGATCAGTGGATAAGCAAACACCTGAGGGGTAAATACCTGTATCAATTGTTTGCGGGGAATGGTTTCTACAGCGTAGGCACCTTCTATCTGTTTTACCGTATGCTTCAACGGTGAAGCAGGGATAGCTGCGCCTTCCTGCTGGGCAACCAGCATCAGCTCTTCCAGCAAGTCCATGCTGATAAAGGGGCGGACTCCATCATGGATAAACACAAAATCCGTCATTTCCGGGCAGCTTTGAAGTGCGCCAAACACACTATCCTGCCTTTCCCCGCCTCCGGCAATCACCAGATATGGCTTTTCACAATCCTCAAAATACTGTTCAATCAGGGCTTCACAATAGGTGATATCCTCTTCCGGAACAGTAATAATGATGTTATTGATCAGCGGGGAAGTTACAAATGGTTCTAAACTTCGAATCAGAATGGGGATTCCTCCCAATTCTCTAAACTGCTTCTTTGCTGCTCCGGGGAGGCGCAGTCCGCTCCCGGCTGCAGTGATAATTGCAGTGGTAGAAATCACTCTTTCCATGTGTAGAAAACTCCGCGTTTCTCTCTTTTAACCTGCACCCTTCCCTCCAGATTAAGCTGCCTAAGCACCTTGCCCACTTCATTGATGTGGATATCCAGCATGGCAGAGAGATCTTCAGCAGTGGAGGGACGCCGTTTCAACGTGTTATGCAACAGGTTGATCACTTCCTCATCCATATGTTTACCCTGGGTATTGTATTTCACTTTGGCTATCACTTCCACGGGCATAGTCAGAGAAGAACTAAAGAAACTCCTAACTTGCTTAATCGCTACCGCGGAAAGCGGCTTCACCCATGCTTCCGTACCGGGACGATCGAGGCTGTTTAGCTGCACTAAATCCGGATTTATCTGCCTGGTGGCATCCCGCAAAGCACTAAGCTCTGTTTCCCCATCGTTTATCCCCGGAATCAGGAACACTTCCAACCAGATTTTACCCTTATACTCCAGCCTGAACTTAGCCAAACCCTCAATAATATCCTTCAGGTTCAGGGCAGAGTGAGGTCGGTTAATCTTATCAAATACAGCTTGGGTGGCAGCATCCAGAGAAGGCAACACTATATCGCATCCCATTGCTTCCTCCCGAACCGGAGGATCGGTAAACAGCACCCCATTGGTTAGTAGTGCCAGTTTATAGGAAGGATACTTCTCTTTTATATGGCTTACAATCTGCCCTAAGCTGCTGTTAAGAGTAGGTTCTCCAGCTCCAGAGAAAGTGATATAATCCAGATGTGGCTTATCCCGCAAAAAGCTATCAAGCTCATCAAGTATCTCGTTTGTTGCAAAGAATTCTTCTCTTTGCACGCTTAAATTGGTTGTACTCTGCACTTCGCAGTAAACGCAATTTAGGGGACAGTATTTGAAGGGAACCAAGTCCACCCCAAGTGACACTCCCAGACGGCGGGACATCACGGGACCAAAGAGATGCTTGTATTTCATTTAGAAGGTTGTGCCAAACTGCAAATGCGGTTCCCAACCGCCATCATTCAAGTTATAAGCATAATCGAACCCGATCAATCCGAAAGGACTGCGAATCCTTAATCCTGCACCAACGCCTTTCTTGAAATCTATGAAGTTGAAATCCCTAAGCTTATTATAACTATTTCCTGCATCAAAGAATCCTACCCCGATAATCTGATCACTGCCAATGGGGTAGCCAAGCTCAGTGGAGAACAGTATCGCACGGGTTCCACCTCCGGCAGGGCCAACCGAGCGGTCTGCAAAGCCACGAATACCATCCGGTCCAGTGCCTCCCAGATAGAACTTCTCATCCGGCGGGGCATCACCCGAACTGCCAAAGGGGGTTACATAGCAGAAGCGCCACTTGGTGCGGAGCACTATCTTTTTCCAGGTATCCGTGTACCAATTCACCTGCGCGATCTGCTTAAAATAATCAAAGTTACCGCCCAAAGGTCCGCCTGCCACTTCCGAGAATAAGGTAAACTGGCTTCCGTTAGTGGGGAAAAACACGTTATCCCTGGTATCTCGGCTAAGCGTGAAATTCAAAGCGCTGGTATAACGCCATTGCAAAGAATCCAATTCTATCAGCGTGGCATTGGCAGCTTCATTTTCCATGATAGATGCCAGATCAGTTATCCGGTACTTCTTTGAATAAAGCGAGTAACCTGCCACCACCCGGGTTCTATCTACCCACGGCAGTGCCTGTCCCAAGCGCAATCCAGCTCCCCGGGTATATATCTCGTAGTAAAAGGAACTCCAGTTCTTCTTGGTGTAATAGATATTAGTGCCCAACAGCAGATCGGAATCGTATAAGTTAGGATTCGTAAAGTTAAATTCAAAGTTCTGCGTGCTGCCGCCAAACTCCCACTTCAAGCCGCTTGACCAGTTGTTACCAAACAAGTTATTCTGCGAGAAGGAAAGCTGTCCCACAAAGTTATCCTGAGAGTTATAGCCTACGCCCCCATTCGCTACACCGCTGGATTTATCCTGCACGTCCAGCTGCAAATCTATATCGCCTTCGCTGTTTATGCGTTCGTAATCCAGCTTGATATCCTGCTCGAAGAAACCCAGGTTATAGATGTTTTGCTGGCTGCGAAGCACCTGCGTCTGCCTGAAATAGTCACCAGGGGATATCTCCAATTGCCTGCGGATCACCTTTTCTTTAGTGCGCCTATTTCCTGTTATATGGATCTGCCTAATCCGTGCGCGGGTGTTTTCCGTGATTGCCAACAGCACATTCACCAGGTTATCATCTTTCTGGTAATCCGGCTTGATCTCAGAGTAGATATAGCCTTCATCAAAATACATCGAGTACAGCTTGCCCATTTGAGAATCAAACTTCTCCTGATCAAACGGCTCGCCGTTTTTCAAAGTGAATACAGCCTGAAGCTGCTCGTCTCCAAAGTGGTCATTACCTTCAATAATCACCCTGCCGAAGTTATACTGGATCCCTTCTTCTATGTTTATCACCAACTCCATGGATTTCTCGTTGATACTTAGCAGTTCATAGGGACCAACCTGAACATCTATATACCCATTTTTCTTGTAGTAAGCAGCCAGATTTAGCAAATCAACATCAAACTTCTCCTGCTCGAATCTTCCTGAACGGATGAAACTTGCTGGCTTCGTTTTCATTCTTTTAATAAGGACTTTATCCTCAAATGCATTGTTCCCCACAAATGTTATCTGCTTCACAGATACCCGTTTGCCTTCCTCTGCCTGAACCTTTAAGCCTATCTTGTTTTTATCACCCTTAGCTTCAAATATCTCGATGTTCGCATTCGTGAAGCCCTTGGAAGAGTATTCTGCGCTCAGCTTTCTTAGTAGCTGGTTTTTTATCGCATCGCTCCAATAGCTGCCTACCCTCAGGGTTACCAATTCGTCTATCCGCTCCCGCTTCACAGCTTTGAAGCCAATGTATTCTATACTGGATACCACAGGGTTTTCCACCACTTTGATGATGATATTTATCCCTGTACGGTAGGGTTCGCTGCTAAATTCTATATCTGCAAACACACCCATTTTGTATAGGTTACGAATAGATTTCGCCACATCCTCGGGATCAAGCGTATCACCCACCCGAAAACTAAGCGCTGATGTAACCAATTCAGCGTCTATATTAGTTGCTCCTTCCACCTTGATCTCGTAGATAGTTTCATCCGCGGCAAACAAGGAGCCGGCTATGCACGTCAGCAGCAGTATCAGTATGCTGAACACAAATAATCTTCGCATTTTTCCTCCACTTAAGAGTAAAGCACATGTTTGAAAACAGCCCTTTTTCGTAAAGACTTTTTTTAGGGGAAGAGGCAAGGCAATGGTGCCTATAGTGATATTGTTGCCGGGTGGTATGTATAAAAAGTGCAGGGGGAATGATAGGCAAATTAAAGCAGCTTGTTTACGGCAAAGCTTATCTTTCGCTTTACCGAACCCCAATTCTCCTCATTTAAGCAGTGAATAGGAGTTTGGTCTGTATCAGCTTCCTGAAGATAACTAAGTGCCTTCAATAAGTGCCATGTATCAGCGGTAATGTATTTTTCCTTAAAGAAGCCTATCATCTCTGATAGACAATAATTGTCCATCAAAGCAGCAATGTCCCAGAAATCCTTCTTCATGCCTCTTCCCGAAATTGCATTCAGCTTCATGGCAGCAATGTCCTTAAGAGGAGCTAAGCGCAAGCCTTCCGCTTCAACAATGTTGTCTAACAATGGGTATTGATGGAGCAGCAGATCAGTCTTTATACCGTTAACAAAACAGTTTATTGTGTTTGGTTCATAAGACATACGCTCCACAGGATACTTAGCACTTATCTTTTCCGCTAATATCCCGGCATTAAAGGCAGTATAACAGAAAAGATCAATATCCTCAGACTGTCTGTGCCCCAACTGGAGCGATAAAGCCGTCCCCCCAACCAGCACAAAGGGGCTTAGCAAATCATCTTGCATAAATGCAGTCAGTAACTCAAATAGAGCTCCTGAACATGCTTCTTTATGCAGCATCAACGGCTCCACTGTGCAGACTTCAGCCTGTTATATGCTTTAAAACTATCTTGGGGTAAGCTGAAGTAACTGGCAAAAAAGCTGATTGTCCGCCTCTGAAGCGCAGGGGCATCCAGCAGAATCTCTTTTATCCTGGGCTTGCCATAATACTTCATTACAAAGCGAACATCCTCCAAAGTGCCGTAATCCATCACTCTGGGGACTATGTACATTGCATGAACCTCCATATCCAGTTCGGAAACAACCGCTTCCCAGAACAGAGATTTGCCAAGCATAGTTTCGCTAAGCTTCACAGCTCACTCCTTAACCGCATTATTTCGGGTTATGCTATTATTAGCTGTGCCTGGTGTCAACTTATTTCTTCATTTTGGCATTCCCCCATTTTTTATACCAGCCTGATTTTGATCTGCCATGGTTCGGTC
>CAYSGM010000102.1:0-10894 GCA_964430595.1 uncultured Candidatus Cloacimonas sp. | reverse complement strand
AGGTTGGCTTAAGCTACTTCAATCAGGAAGCCTCCACGCAAACAACCCTGCTGATGGCTGCTTCCACATTTAGTATAGTCCCTATCCTAATCCTCTTCTTCATGGCACAGAAACAAATCATCGCCAGCTATGCCAAAGCCGGCTTGAAAGACTAAGGAGCTATAAACGTGAACGAAATCGATATTCGCCAAAAGAAAGCCCAATTGGGAAAGCAAAAGCCTGGAAAAACCGCCCATCCTGAGTATGAGAAACCACAAGCATACGTAAAGATAGATGATGCCTTGCTGAAACCGCAGATGGTAGTACCAATAAACCATAACCGCATGATTGCTTGGGGGCTGTTTGTCTTTACTCTCATTGTTTACATGCTTACCCAGGCACGGACAATGTCCTTCTGGGATAGTGGTGAGTATGCCACCTGCATCAGTATTCTGGGTGTTCCGCATCCTCCCGGTAATCCCTTTTATATCCTTTTCGGTAAAGCGATAGTATCGCTACTTGGCGGGATGTTTTCGCACGCGGTGATCGCCTCCTTCATATCTGGCTTAACCAGTGCGTTTGCGGTGATGTTTACCTATCTGCTTACCGTGCAGTTTGCCAGCATGTTCAAGATCAAAGCCTGGGAAGCGATCTTTTCCGGAGTAATTGCCGCACTATACACAGCATTCTCCTTTACCTTCTGGATGAATGCCGTGGAAGCGGAAGTGTATTCCGGATTGGTTTTCTTTGTAAATCTAATCCTTTGGCTAACCATGGTCTGGGTGCAGAAATCAGAGGATTTCTCACACCAAAACATCCTGCTGCTGATCCTATATCTATTCTTCGTGGGCTTCTGCGTGCATCAGACTGCGCTTCAGGTGGCTCCGGCAGTGCTCTTTATCGTGGTTTACCCCCTGTTTCAAAAAGGCATGAAAGGGGGCAACTTCTGGCTGAAGGTTATCGGTTATACCTTGGCTCTGTTTGCAGGTTACTTTATTTTCGGCTCCATTGGCAAAGGGCTTGCGATTGATGATTTTGACAAGTGGGGCTTCGCAATTGTAGCGCTACTGATTATGTATGCAGAGCTAAAAGATGTGATCGACCGCAGAGTATGGCTTATCGGCTTTGCCTTAGTATTGGTGGGGCTTTCTTCCCATATTTATCTGATGGTGAGAGCTGCCGATCGCCCCTTCATCAATGAAGGACATCCCAGTAATCTTCAGATGTTCAAGGATTACGTTCTGCGTAAACAATATGGCAACACAAGCTTTGTTCAGAGACGGGGTAACTTCTTCTCCGATCAAATCGGGTTCCATTTTCTACGTTATTTTGGCATGCAGTGGTTCCCCGAAGGCATTTTTGCCAAGTTAGCCGGAAATTCTGCCAATCTCCTTCGGAGCCTTGGTAACTTCCTTATCATGTTTCTTGGTGTTGCGGGTGCAATTTTCCACTTCCGCATGAACAAGCACGGCTTCCGCTACTTCCTGTCTGTTATCCTGCTAACCACAGTTGTGATGGTGTTTGTAATGAACCTTTCCAATGCAGAAGTGCGGGATAGAGATTACTTCTTCGTGGTGGCATATAACATGTGGGCAATCTGGTTAGGTATCGGTAGCCTGGCACTGGTGAACATCTGGAAAAGCAACGCTCCCAAAATACTCTTTATCATCCTGCTAAGTGCTATCCCGCTGCACAACTTTGTGGCTCAATACAAAACCCATGATCGCTCAAATGAATACATTGCCCTGGATTATGGGCTGAACTTCCTGAATTCCCTGGAGGAGAATGCAATTATCTTTACCAACGGTGATAATGATACCTTCCCGCTTTGGTTTGCGCAAAGCGTGGCAGATCCAAACTCCAAAGAATACCTCCATCCAGCCAAGGATGTGTATCCCACTAATGAAAGCACTGCGGCAATCAAAACCGCCATGGAATATAAAAACAAATACCTGAAGGGCATCCGCAAAGATGTATCCATCGCCAATCTGTCCCTGCTAAACACGCCTTGGTATATCAGGCAAATCAGGGATAAAGAAGGTATCCTTTTTAACATCCCCGATGATCAGATTGATGAACTTACCCTAAGGCGGGTGGAAGAAGATATCGTAGTTCCGGGACCACCTGCACGCCCCGATATGGGATTCAGCGTAGCAATTCCGCCCACTGCAGAATGGCGTAAAGATGAGCCGTTCTACCGTATCGCAGATCAGGCAGTTATGCAGATCATCAAGGATAACTTTGGCAAACGCCCCATCTACTTTGCGGTTACTTGCGAAAGTTTAATTGGATTTGAGGATTACGCACGCAACGAGGGAATGGTGTCCCGCATTGTTAACATCCCCGGAGAAGACCAGATGGATATAGACCGCCTGCTTAAGAATATCGATACTGTATATCAATACCGCTCGATATCGGATAGCCGTGTGTTTAAAGATGAAAACATGAAGCGCTTGGTGATGAATTATGGTTCCGGTTACGTGCGTGCCGCTAACTACTTTGTTAGTATCAAGCAATTTGACAAAGCTCTGGATTATGTCTCCCGTGGACGCAAGTATGTTGATAGCGAGATTAAGCTAACCGAGTTTTACACAAATTATTACAGTGCAACAGGACAGTGGGGTAAGCTGGATAAATTCGTAAATGAGACTATCTTCTCTCATCCTGACGGGTGGCGTATTTATCTCAGCTACGTTTTATCACACGTGGTTAAAAACTATCCTCAGCAAGCCATACCAATGCTAAAGATGGGGATGTTGCAGTATCCAGCACAGGATTATTACGCACAGCTTGGTATGCACATTGCGCTTGAGTATAACAGAGCTCCCGAGATCAAAAAGCTTTTTGCCGAGATGAGAGATAAGACCCTTTATGATCTTTCCTATTTTGAGGAGCAACTGAATGCTCCCCAGGAAGAATCCCAAAGTGCAGCTTCCGGTGGATTAGTGCAACCAGGACTAACCAGATAAAACATGCGATGAGTGAAGTATATAGCGTCCTGATTGGCGGAAAAGCCGGTGAAGGGATTAAGAAATCTGCGCAGGTAATTGCTTCAGCCTTGATGCAACATGGCTGGCTGGTGTTCCAACAAGACGATTATCAAAGTGTGATTAAAGGTGGGCATAACTTCAGTACCGTCGGTTACTCTAAAGAGCCGGTTTACAACGGCTATAACAAGGCAGATCTGCTGATTTCCTTTGATCAACGCAGCCTGGAAACCCACTGGCAGGATACACTGGAAGCACCCAATCAATCCATCCATTGCTATAATTCGGATATCTCTAAGGAGTTACCTGTTGCCAGCTCTGCGACGTTAATTGGATTCCCTTTTGCTACACTTGCCAAAAAGCTGGATTGCAAGCCATCCAACATTTCTGTGGCAGCAATTGCATTGTTTTTTGCATGGATGGGCTGGGATGAGCAGCTACTCGATCAAACCATCCATAAAGAATTCAAGCGTGATCTGGAAGAGAACTCCCGTTTAGCTAAAGCAGTATGGGCAGAGTGGAAAGCAGCAAAGATCAGCACTGATATCCGTTTTACTGATGCACCAAAGCCTAGCCCGGGTCGCTTGTTATCCGGTAATCAAGCCATCGCTCTGGGAGCATGGGCAGCAGGCTTGGATTTCTATTATGCTTACCCTATGACTCCAGCTTCCTCTATTCTGCATTATCTTGCACTTAAACAAACTTCCCACAAGGTTTATGCCATCCATGCAGAGAGTGAATTAGCAGCCGCAAACATGGCTATCGGCAGCGTATTCGCAGGTGCAAAAACTGCCATTGGCAGCAGCGGCGGGGGCTTTGCTTTGATGCAGGAAGCCTTTTCATTAGCAGGGATGGTGGAAGCACCTTTACTATGCATCCTATCATCGCGCCCTGGTCCTGCAACAGGCGTATCTACCTACACTGCCCAGGAAGACCTGAACTTTGCCCTGGCACAAGGACATGGAGAATTTGGCAGAGTGGTAGCTGCGCCGGATTCCATCGCAAAAGCATATGCTCTAGCTGCCGAACTGCTTTGCTTGGCTTGGGAGTTTCAAAGCCCGGTTATCCTGCTTTCTGATAAGCATTTATCCGAAAGCTCCACCAGTATCGCACAATTCCCGGAAGTTCCCTTTGCGGACGATTACACTTCAATAGCACCTAGGGAAGAATTACCAAACACCTACCTGCGTTATTCAATACAAGAAAGCGGGGTGTCGCCTTTTGCTTTTCCTGGTTCTGATAATGTATCAGATGACGTAGTAAACAAGTGGAATTCCCATGAACATTTGCCCTCTGGACTGCGCACCGATAAAGCTGATACTATGATCACCATGAAGGACAAGCGTAGCCGTAAAACCGCTGTTCTGTATGAGGCTACCAAACGTTATAAACGTATTGCTGTTTATGGAGATAGCGGTCCTCTGGTGTTTGCATACGGTTCAGCAGTTATGGAATTACAGGAAGCTAAGAAGCACTGCCCGTTTGAATTCCGCATCATCTCCCTTATCTACTTACTTCCTTTCCCATCTGAAGAATTAAGCCAATACATAGGTTTAGAAGCGGTTGTTGTGGAGCATAGCTGCACCGGAAGCTTTGCCCGGCTTCTATCTGGCGAGCTTGGGTTTGATATCAAGAAAAGTATCCTGCGCTATGACGGAAGACCGTGGGATCCTAAAGAACTGGCTTCAGTTCTGGAGCTAAGTTTCAATGCGTGATCTAGGGACAAACAAAGAGAACACATGGTGCACCGGTTGTGGCAACTTCGGCATCCTAAACGCGGTGAAGAAAGCCATCTCAAACCTACATGATGCAGGCTTACCTCTTGCTGATATAGCCATCACCTGTGGGATAGGCTGCCACGGCAAGATCTTTGATTACTTGGCTTTAAGCGGTGTTTACGGATTACACGGCAGAGGAACCGCCACTGCATCCGGCATCAAACTTGCCAATCCCAAGCTGAAGGTTATTAGTTTCGGTGGCGATGGCGACAGCCTTGGCGAAGGACTGGAACACACCCTTTTCGCTGCCAAGCGGAACATGGATATCACCTTAATCCTTCATAACAATGGCACTTACGGCTTAACCACAGGTCAGTTCTCCCCTTTAAGCGAGCATGGCTATAAGGGACTCTCCACTCCCGGGGGAAGCATCGAAAGACCCTTCCGGGCGATACCCTTATTATTGGAAGCAGGTGCAACCTTCACAGCAAGAGGTTTCAGTGCCAAGCCAGATCATCTTGCCGATCTGATTGTCCAGGCTGTAAACCACAAAGGCTTTTCCTTTATCGAAGTAATGCAACCGTGTGTCAGCTATAACAATAACTACACCGAGTTAAACCAAAAGATTAAGCTATTGGAAGCCATCCCCGGCAGTATTTCCCAAGCAGTGGAGCTTGCCGGAAATCTGGATTCTGTATATCTGGGTGTATTCTCCAAAACCCAAAGCCCGGTATATCATGAAGAACTGTATCAGGACGGAAACCCTCTGCAAGCAAGACTCTCCCAACAGCAACGCAGGCAGCTTCTTGAGATTTAACCATTGAAAACCAGGAAACCAGCTAAGCTAACCATTAGGCAAGTGATACAAATCCTTGCTCTGCTGTGCTCCGGTGTATTTGTTAGCCTCATCATTCTTGGTTATAGACAAGCCATACATGCCATTTGCCCCTATGCCACGGTATGCTTTGGTATTAGCCCCGCAGGTTTTTTTAGCCTAAGCATAGGGGCATTCTGGTTCACCGCAATTGCCGGAGTAGCCTTTCTCGCGCACAGTATGTTTTATGGACGGGTTTTCTGCGGGTATCTTTGCCCCCTTGGCACGATGCAGGAAGCTCTGTTTTCCCTGCGCTCACCCAAATACTGCAGAAGCCATAGAGTCCCCTATTTCTACGAAACCCGTTTTGCCCGCATCAAGTATATTATCCTGCTTATCACCTCAATGCTTTCTATAACCGGGATAGCATACATATTTATCCGTCTTTGCCCTCTATACGCAATCTCCATGCTTCCCAGGCTTGCCATCCCGGGTTTAAGCGTGCTTATCCTGATCGCCATTGCCGGATTCTATCTGGAGCGTTTTTGGTGCAGGTATTTGTGCCCCTATGCCGCCTTATTGAATCTCTTTCAGATGCTTGGCTCATTCGTAGGGTTTAAGCGCAGAAAGATTTCCCGCAACCTGGAGCGTTGTGTTGATTGCGGGATTTGTGATTTATGCTGTCCCATGAATTTGCACATCACAGAGCAAGAATTCGTGCAGTCCTGCGATTGTATTCACTGTAATATCTGCGCTGCCAAATGCCCCAAGCCGGGTACAATATGTTGTCAAAAGGAAACTGAGAGATGAAGCTGTTTTTGAAACTACTATTAAGTGCATGTTTGTTAGTGTTCTTTGGCTTCCAGATTTGGCGTGGATTTCAGGCTAAGCAAAGCCCTGTTACCCAAGTATGTCCGGTGAATGCCATTTCTATGGTGAATGGAAAAGCAGTGATTGATGCCAGCATGTGCATTGGTTGCAGGCGTTGTGTGGATGGAATTGTGGTGCCTAATACAACAGTAACAAAACCGGTGTCAACACCCGCTCTCACAAGCGTAGCAAAGCCAACTGAGGAAATAGTCAATATCCCCCAGGCTACTGCCACACCCGAAAAACCAAAACCTGTATCCAAGCCCAAGCCAGAAGTTGCCAAAAAAACAGCACACCACGTTGATCCGGAAAAGTGCATCGGTTGCGGTTTATGCGTTACAAACTGCCCTACAAATGCTATTACCATGATAGACGGCAAAGCTGTAATTGATAAAGACAAATGCATAAATTGCGGAATCTGCGTATCTGGCAATCAGGCAGATTATGCGGGTTGCCCGGTTAGCGCAATCTCAGCCCCCTAAAACCTTCCGATATTCACCCAATCTTGCTGCAGACAGGATGTCCGCAGCTACCTTGCTTGCCGTTTGTGAACCAACCGGGATCTGGCCATGATCTCATCGGGCTTTTGCCCGAACAACCCCCGTTGAACACCAGTTCTAATCAACAGCGGATAGCAAGGAAGGAAGGACGGAGTAGGGTGGATTAAACAGTTACCAGAAGGAGAATGCAATTGTATTTGCGCACACCGCATATGCTGACAGCCTAGGGCGGTTGTCATTACAAAATTGTTCCTTATCTATTTGGAATCTGTATAACTGCATGTTATACAGCACTATATAACATATTACAGAGTGTTTAATAGCCATATTATCCAAACATTAATCTAAAGAACATAACATAATTACCAGGTTGGAAAGCTTCTTGCTTTTAGATACCGGTGGAGGAATGTGATTTTCCTCCGGGTTCATAATTAGAATGTAAGGAGATAGATATGAAGAAGATAGCACTATTACTCAGCTTGGTTATAGCCTGCTTAAGCCTTTCCGCAGGATTAATGTGGCAAGATGCAGTTGCTATCCGTCAGGGAGTAAATATCGAGTGGTTTCGTACCGGTATAGAAACACATGATGGTGGAGCAATATACGTTTGGTCTGATACCAAACTTGGTGAAAGAGACCTGTGGGCACAAAAAGTGGATGCAGCCGGTAATCTTGTATGGGGCGAACCTTTGCTTATAGATGGCAAGCCCGACCGTCAGGAAGACCCGGTAATAACCCGAACCAGCGACAATAACTATATCATTGCCTGGATAGATTTCACCAATGATCTGGACGGGGATGTTTATGCACAGAAGATCAACACTCAGGGTCAACTCTTGTGGCAACAAGGTGGTGTCCCTGTGTGCACTCGCGCCGGTATTCAGATTTCTATCAATATGGAGCCTGATTTAAACGGTGGTGCTTTTCTAGTGTGGGTAGATTCCCGCAATCCCAGTAAAGACTTATACGGTCAGAGGCTCTCCGCAAGCGGTGAACTGCTGTGGAATACCAACAGCGTTGCCATTGCCAGCGGTGTGGGTGATGAAGTGCAAAATACCATGCTCCCGGATGGAACCGGCGGTATGATGATTGCCTATATGCACACTTATAACGGTCCTGAAGATCTTTATGCCAAACGCTTTCTTGCTGATGGAACCATGGCATGGGCAGAACCATTACCACTTTGCACGGTTGAGGGCAACCAGTCTGGTGTCCGCATGGCAGCACTTAGTAACGGTGAATTTGTGTTTACCTGGCAGGATCACAGATTTGCCAATCCTGATATCTACGCGCAGAAGCTAAACCTCGCTGGCGAAGTCCTATGGCCTAATCCTACCATCGTGTATGGTGATCAGGAGGCAACGGTTTCTGTTAGTCAGCTTAATCCCCGGATTGGGAAAACCTCGGATAATGGAGTGGTAATTATTTGGGAAGATCATCGTTTGGATTCTCAGAATCCCGATCTCTTTGCTCAGAAGCTATCAGCAGCAGGCGCAAAACTATGGGATGCAAATGGTATTGCCCTTTGCACCTCTGAATTTGCCCAGCTTGGACCCCGTATGTATCCGGATACTTCCGGTGGTTGCTATGTTGTGTGGGATGACCTTCGTAACGGTAACAACCCTAATGACGATATCTATGCCCAGCATCTCTCCAGTACCGGTGTAGCATTGTGGGAAGCCAATGGAAAGGCAATCTGCACCGCTCCTAATCAACAAACTGGTAGCCTGGTGAAAGTAAGCAATGGCAATATCTATATCAACTGGATGGATATGCGCAATGGTAGCGTTGGTATATACTATCAGGTGTTGAATACTTCCGGCGCAGCCCAACTGGAACCCAACGGTAAATTAGTTTTCTGGGGTTTGAGCGGAGATACACCTAAGGATCACTATCAAATCCTGAAGCGTAGCTCTGATGTAGCCGTCATCTGGCAGGACACCCGCTTTGCCAACGATGGCTATCGCATCTACATTCAATTCCTTAATCCTGATGGCACCGTTGATCTGGAAGTAAATGGACGCCCGGTAACCGGATCAGTAGGTGGCAAACAGCTTTATCCCCATGCAGTGGTAACCCCGGATGATTACATTGGTATCGTTTGGGAAGATGCCCGCGGGGATAATCCCAAGATTTATGCTCAGTTGATAGACCCTAATGGAAACCTGCTTTGGGGTGAAGACGGCATGGAAGTTACAGAGCTTTCTCCCCTTCGCCAGGGTGAGGCAAAGATATCTTATGTAGATGGCTCCTTTTACCTTGGCTGGTCTAATTCCGTATTGGTAGGCTCTATTTATTACTATCACATCTACGGACAGAGGATCCAGAATGGACAGAAAATGTGGGGACCTAACGGACAAGTAATCTCTGTCCTGCCTCCCAACAACCAGAACAACGAATGCACTATGTATAGCTTGCTAGATAACTACTATGTGTGGCACAGAGTTGATCCGATGGCAGGAAGCTACACAGTATGGGTGAAAAGAGTTGATCCCAGCGGAGCCGCGATGCCGGGCTGGGCTAATGAAGGAATGAAAGCTTCCACACATGATAACTGGGATACCAGCCAATACCATCCCCTGGCACAAAAGACCCCCGAAGGCATCTTTGTGATGTGGAAAGACGGAAGGGATGATTTTGTAAAAAACTATTGGGGACAGCATATTTCGGCTGATGGCACCAGACTGTGGAACCCCTTGGGCGTAAACCTTGCCGATAACGGAAGGGAACAAGAACAACCTGCGGTTACTGCCTCTAACAGCGGAATATCCTTCACCTGGTGCGAGAGTATCGAAGGTGTGCACGATATCATGGCGCAGAAATACTCTTTCTCCGGTGATGCCCTGTGGAGCCCCACAGGCTACTTTGTGGTTCAGAAGGACTCATTGCAGTCACACTCTACCATAACAAGCTTTGCTTCCGGTAATACCGTTATAGCTTGGGAAGATTTCTATGGTGACGAAAGCGATTTGTTCTATAAATACGCTTCCAGTGATGGTGTGTTTAGTGGTGATATCTATGGCAACATCCTATGTGATGCCAAGAAACCGCAGTATCAGCCGGTGTCCGTCACTTTGAACGATCAGGCTTATATGTTATGGGCTGATGGACGTTCCAGCGGTAAGACCGAAATCTTGGGGCTGTATGCGCAGAAAATGAGCAGTTCGGTGGCGATAAGCGATTATAACACTCCTTCGCTTAGCGAGATAGCATTGAACCAAAACCACCCCAATCCTTTCAATCCAAGCACTACCATCAGCTTCTCCTTACGGCAATCAGCTCCTGCCCTCGAGATGAAAATCTATAATTTAAAGGGACAGATGGTTAAAAACCTCTTTACGGGACGCATGGACAAAGGCAGCCACAGCATGGTTTGGGATGGCAAAGACGAAGCAGGGAACATTGTTTCCAGCGGAGTATATTTCTACCGCCTGAGCGATGGCAAAGCAACTCAGCAACGTAAAATGGTGTTGATGAAATAGGTTACAGGTGTTAGGTGACAGGTGACAGTTAGATAGACAATAGATAAATAGATAAGCCCGGGTTTCCCCGGGCTTTTATTTTGTTCAGCAAATATGCATAGCGGTAGGGGCAGATCCCCGTGTCTGCCCTCCTCCATCTGACGTTAGACGTTAGATGTTAACGATGCATTTCGTCTAACGTCTAACATCTAACACCTAACGCTTAACGATTTTTCCCTTGACTTTAGCTCCCTGCTTTTATTGTAGGTATGGAATTAATCTTTAGGTTCAAGGAGCTATACCATGCTTAATATCCCTCAGGAAATCGATAGAATATGCGTGTTCATTCAGGATTATTGTGACAAGGCTGGTTTAAGGCAATTGGTGATGGGGCTTTCGGGGGGGATAGATTCAGCACTCTCGGCTGCATTAGCGGTTAAAGCGGTAGGTGCAAGCAATGTTCATGCCTTCAATATCCCCTATCGCAACAGCCACCCGGACAGTGCACTGGATGCCTCTATGATAGCCCTGCACCTGGGACTTGAGCTCGCCACGATAGACTTAA
>CAYSGM010000101.1:0-10895 GCA_964430595.1 uncultured Candidatus Cloacimonas sp. | reverse complement strand
GAGGCAAGTTCCCTGCGTCGAGGTAACTGGATGGCGAGAATCCGCATGAATGTCCTTTACGACCAAGCAGCCAAGCTGCAAGCCTTGGTGGTGGGAACCGGAAACTTAAGCGAGCTGATGGTGGGTTATTGCACTCAATATGGTGATTCTGCCTGTGCCTTTGAACCGATCGGGCATCTGTATAAAACCGAAGTGTGGGAAATGGCAAAGGTAATGGGCTTGCCAGAAAAGCTTATAACCAAAACCCCCACCGCAGACCTGTGGGAAGGGCAAAGTGACGAAGCCGAGCTTGGCATCAGCTACACGGACTTGGACGCCATTTTAAAAGCTGTAATGGAAGAAACAAACACGGAGAGCTTCCCCGCAGATGCAGTAGCCAAAGTGAAGAATCTGGTTATGAATTCCGCTTTTAAACGAGCGATGCCCCCTGCTTTGGAGCGCACAGTATGCTAAGCTTCTTCACTAATAACCGCTGTAATGTGTGCTACACAGAACGTAGCATCAGAGATTGCCCCCGTAAAAAGAAGAAGCTGTGTTGGCAGTGTTGTAATGCTCTGCGCTGTGACACCAAGTGCCCAAATGACTGTCTCTACGCTCCCACAGAAGCGGAAGGAAGCATCTTCCCCATCTTTAAAGCAGATTCGCTTACCGAGGCATCACAAGTTTTGAAGCTATACATAGATCTCTGGGTGGGCAGGGAAAACCCGCATCTGGAAAACCGCAGTCCCATCAGCGTGACAAGTGAAAACCCCGCCAAGATAGTTGCGTGGCTAACCGGATTTCAATATCCAGTGCATTTCCCCCTCAGCCATCTGATGCAGAAGCTGGGTATCGCCGCCACCGCGGAAGATAATCATCCTCTGCCAAGCCATCACGAGGAATGTGTGCATACCTACATGAATGCGCTTGTCCGCCTTGCCTGGGATGAATTGCGGGCTTGCAGCATAAATCAGAACCCTATGGATGACCTTGGCACCAGATATCGTGAATTACTTTCGGCTGTTCCAACCCTTTCTAAGATATCCACTTACAGCATCGTCCATAGCGGTATAGCCGAGGAAGGCAACACAGCTATAGTGTTTCTGGAACTAAACCACAAGCTGGATTGGACTTTGCTGCTTAGCAACACCAGCGGGGAATGGAAGGTGCGCCAGAATATCGCCGGGAGTCCGCAGGCGTATTTTGCCCAGAATAAAATCTACACAGATATTGCAGAAGCACTGGGAAAAGCCGAAGACGATAAGGTGTGGGAGCTAATCAGTACTAACCTAAAGATATATCCAGACAGCCCTGATCTGTATTATTATCGGGGCATGTATTGGCAAATCGTTAAGCAAAACGACAAAGCTGCGGTTGATTTCTTTAATGCGATCTGTCTTGATAACCAATGGATAGAGCCATTCTTCCACCTGGGCACCCTGTATCTTGCCAAAAATGACTTCACCCAAGCCCGCTTGTGGTTCAATGAGCTATGCCTGCTGCAACCCGATAATCCCAATGCGCTTAACAACCTTGCTGCCTGCTATGCGGGAGAAGGTATGCACGCGGAAGCAAAAGATATTTGGGAAAGAATTCTTAAACAATACCCCACCTTCGAGGTTGCGGCTAAGAATCTGGAAAGACTGGCGCGTGGATAAGCACTTGGCATATATGCAGCTTGCCATCCGTATGGCTGAGAAGGCACGGGGCAAGTGCTCCCCTAATCCCTTTGTGGGAGCAGTGATCGTGAAGCAAGATGTGGTTATATCCACAGGCTGGACGCAGAGTTACGGAAGCGATCATGCCGAGGTGCAAGCCCTTAGCAAAGCCGGTAATGCAGCTAAAGGAGCGGATATGTATGTAACGCTGGAACCTTGCTCGCATTACGGCAAAACCCCGCCCTGCGCTTTGGCGATTATCAAAGCGGGAATCAAGCGGGTTTTCGTGGGGATTACAGACCCCAATCCGCTGGTGTCCGGCAAGGGGATACAGGTGCTTACAGATGCAGGAATAGAGGTTAATAGCGGGTTTATGGCTGCTGAGATTACCCGCCAACTGGAATACTATCTTTGCTATATACAGCAGCTCCGACCCTTTGTAACCCTAAAAACCGCCCTTTCTCTGGATGGGAAATACGCTGCTGAGGATGGCAGTTCCAGATGGATTAGCAACGAAGCTGCCAGGCTTCATACACACCACTTGCGTAGTGAAAACGATGTGATCTTAACCGGAATTAAAACCATTTTGATAGATAATCCGCTGCTAAACGTGCGCATTAAGGGAAATCATAAACAACCACTCCGCGTGGTTCTTGATCCCAAGCTGCAAATGCCAGTTGAATCTAACTTTGCACTAAGCATGAACGAATACCCAAGTTTATTGTTCTGTGATGCAGAGCTTCTGAACTCAAACCAGGCTGTAAAACTGCGCCAGATGGGAGCAAGCCTGCATGGGCTGCACCTTGTAGAAGGACATTTTAGCCTGCCTGAGGTTCTGCAACATTTGGCTTCTCAAAAGCTATATTCGGTGCTACTCGAAACCGGCAGCGGAATTGCTGAATCATTTCTTAAAGCAGGCTTGGTGAATAAATGTCTCTTCTTTTATGGTGCCAAGATTCTGGGGGGCAGCAAAAGCCCTTTACCCAATCTTGGTATCTCCAATATTGCCAATGCTATTACTCTGCAGGATATAAAGATAAAGCGTTTTAAGGATAACTTTCTGCTTAGCGGTTACCCAAACTATACGTCTTTGTAACAATTCATACCTAAGAAACAGGTCTGGACGGAGCGCATTGATGCTTAATCGGTTATCAGAATCAGGGATGCATGAGCTTTTAGCATTGTGCCAAACAAATCTGCCTTGCCAAATACAGCTTTCATCCCCTCGGGAATGGTAATAGTAGCTTCCACTGTGCCTGTGTTCTGATACACTATCGCACATACATCACCCAGCTTGCGGTGATAAGCAAGCAACCCCGTTTGCATATGCATAAAGGCAAATCTGCCTTCGGTAAATACCCGGTAAGCCTTTCTAAGCTTGATTAGCTTCGTGTATAAGGCATGGATATCTAGTGACAATTCCTTGCCTTCCCACTCCCAATCAAAGGGTCTGCGGTTATCGGGATCCTTTGCCCCTAGCATGGCAATTTCATCCCCGTAATAAACATGGGGTGCACCTATGAAACACATCTGAAACACAATCGCCATTTTAACCGCACATACATCGCCGTGGCTAAGCTCAAATATGCGATAGGTGTCGTGACTACCTAAGAGGTTCATCATCGCTTGTAGGGCATGAAACGGGTATAAGGTTAAGCCACTTTCTATCTTTTGGACGAATTCCTCTTGGTTGATTAGGCGCAGCAGGAAAAACTCCGTTACCGGGTTCTTAAAATAGGCGTAGTTCATTACAGAATCGAAGTATAGATGGTTCACCCACTTCACGGCATCGTGCCATATCTCCCCTACGATCCAGGCATCGGGCTTGCATTGCTTCACCTGGCTGCGAAACAGCTCCCAGAACCAGAAAGGCACTTCATCAGGCACATCCAGGCGAAAGCCATCTATGCCTATCTCAAGCAGCCACCAGCGCACGGCATCCATGATGTACTCCACCAGGGGCATATTAGGCACCGCAGCTTCGATGTTGCGAATGGCGTTCTCTGCAGGGTGATGGCGGGACAAATCGTAGTTCAGGTCTGGCATGTCTTTTATCCCCCACCAACACTGATAGTAATCCTTGGGCTTAAAATCTATTGGTAAGGGATTGGGTAATGGCCACTTATACCAATCATACCACTTCCAGTAAGGGGAATCTGTTCCCTTCTCGACGCTATCCCTAAACGCCCAGAAGGTTTCTCCGGTGTGGTTAAATGCTACATCGAGAATAACCTTGATCCCTCTGGCGTGGGACAGTTGCACCAGCTTCTTCATATCGTCCGCGGTGCCAAAATGGGGATCTATGCTCTTGTAGTCTGAGGAATCGTATTTATGGTTGGATTTCGCCTGCCAAAGCGGATTAAAATACAGAACGTCAATTCCGAGATCAGACAGGTAATCCAGTTTACTTACAACACCTGCGAGATCTCCGCCATAGAAAGACCACCAGTCGGGCTTTCCTGCAGGTAACCAGGGGCTTTGCTGTAAGCCGGAAACATCTTTCCAATCCTCAACCAGGTGGAAGTATTCCACGTTCGGAGGCAGTAATTCCCCTTCGGGTGGCGGAGTTTTACAATCTTTGTAATACCATTCCGTGAAGTCGGGATTAATATCCTTGTTTCCATTACAGAAGCGATCGGGAAATATCTGATAGATAACGCTCTTCCCCACCCAAGCCGGGGTTTGAAAGATAGCGTAATCATCCAAAGAAACCTCTATCAATGGGATATCTGTGGCATCGCAAACTAAGCCTTCTTTGCCAAGATAGTATTGCTTGCCCCGGTAATGCAGTTCCAGGTAGAATTTTATCACATTATCGGAGCTTATCTCATCATCTATAAAGAGATTAAACACTTCAAACAAGGCATTGCTCCCCACCCGTTCCATAGTGATACTTTGCTTCATGGTAATAAGCTTAATAACCTCTGTAAGATGCGGATACCACGAAAAGCGCAATTCTGCTTTATGTGTGCCATACCGGTGTAGCTTTATATAAGACAGTGCCTTTTTGTGTGCCTTATGCGATAGGATATCTTCCCAGGTTAAGGCTTGTTTACTCGCCTCCACCACAAGGACAGAATGCACTCCTCCAAAGGGATCTGGCGCGGTTAGGGAGCAAGCTTCATCAGCCATCCAATTGCCATCTACAATCAGCTTGTAAGCGTAGCTGCCTTCGGGGATATCAAGGTTAAGCACGAACAATCCGCCAATGTCTTCCATAGGCAGGATTTGCCAATCTGAGAAATCCCCTGCCAAGCCAACCAAATGCGTACCGGCGGTAAGGGGAGTGTAGCTGAAGCGCTGCATGCTCATGGCTTAATGGCTTTCTTCCGTTTGGTTTTAGCTGCAGTTACAGGTTTAACTATTGCCTCTGTTTTATCAACCAGGCATGATGCCTGGTTAGCCAGTGCAGACGGGACATCTGCAACTCCGCCCAGCTCGCGCTCGTAATGCTGCTTAAGGTGATATCCTGTTGCGGAATCCTCTGCTTTAATAATATCCTCAGGCGTGCCTACTGCTATTATTCTCCCGCCCTCTTGTCCGCCTTCCGGTCCTAAATCAATAACCCAGTCCGCGCTTTTTATCACATCCAGATTATGCTCTATCACCACCACCGTATTGCCCATTGCCACCAGCTTTTTCAGCACCCCAAGCAGCTTGTTAATATCATCGAAGTGCAATCCTGTGGTGGGTTCATCCAAGAGGTATAAGGTATTACCGGTGGATGTTTTGCTAAGCTCGCGCGATAGCTTGATGCGTTGTGCTTCCCCTCCGGAGAGAGTGGTGGAGGATTGTCCCAGCTTTACATAATCCAAGCCCACCTCGTGCAGGGTCTTCAGCTTCTGTTTTATGGAGGGAATGGCATCAAAGAACTCTATAGCTTCCTGAACGTCCATATCCAATACTTCCGCTATATTCTTGCCTTTGTAGCGGATGGACAGGGTTTCCTGATTATAGCGCTTACCCTTGCACACTTCGCAGGTAACGTAGATATCCGCCATGAAGTGCATTTCTATCTGTTTCAGTCCGGCACCTTCACATGTCTCACAACGCCCGCCCTTTACATTAAAGGAAAAGCGACCGGGCTTGTAACCGCGCATCTTGGAAGCAGGCAGCTCAGAAAACAGATTACGGATGGGATCAAACAGCTTTATATAGGTGCAGGGGTTGGAGCGTGGCGTGCGCCCGATTGGTTGCTGATCTATGGAGATAATCTTATCTATATGCTCCACCCCGGTGATGGAATCCACGCTCCCCACTTTATGCGAGCTACGATAAAAGTTATTGTGCAGAAAGGGTGAAAGCGTTTGGTTTATCAAGCTGCTTTTCCCGCTACCCGATACACCCGTAACGCATACAAATAAGCCGATTGGTATATCCACAGTGAGGTTCTTCAGGTTGTTATGCGTGGCATTATGCAGGCAGATCACCCGCTCATCGGCTTTCACGCGCTTTTCCGGAATGGGTATCTTTTGCCTGCCTGATAAATACGCCCCCGTAAGCGAATCAGGATGCGCCATAATCTCTTCCATTGTGCCCTGCGCCACAATCTGTCCGCCAAAGATACCTGCCTTGGGACCAAAATCTACAATCGTATCCGCTGCCCGCATGGTATCCTCATCGTGCTCCACCACAATCACGGTATTGCCCAGATCACGCAGTTGCACAAGCATTTGCACCAGCTTTGTATTATCCCTCTGGTGTAAGCCAATGCTTGGTTCATCCAATATATACATAACTCCCACAAGCTGGCTGCCGATCTGGCTTGCCAGCCGGATGCGCTGAGCTTCACCCCCGGATAGGGTTGGCGAACGCCTGTCCAGGCTTAAATAGTGCAAACCTACGCTTAGCAGGAAGCCCAGGCGGTTGCGTATCTCTTTTAGCACTTCCGTGGCGATAAGCAGTTTATTGCCGGTAAGTTTAAGATCCCCAAAGAACTTATGCGCTTCTGCAATACTCATGGAGGTTATATCGCCGATGTTTTTATCCCCAATTCTCACCGCAAGTGACGAGGGTTTCAGCTTCTGCCCGTCACACTCAGGGCAGGGCTTGTCGCTGATGAACTGCATATAATAGCGGCGCATATCCTCCGAAGTGGTGTCGTGCATCCGCCTTTCAAGCTGGGGAATAATGCCTTCGAAGCGCATCATGAACTCACCGCTTCCCCGTTCGTTCTGCCAGGCGATTTTAAACTTCTTTCCTTTGGAGCCGTAAAGGATTAGCTGCTTGGCAATTTCCGGCAGCTTATACCAAGGTGTGGTAAGCGAGAAGTTATAGGCTTTGGCAAGGTTTTTGATTGTGTTTAAAGTCCAGCTGTCCTGTTTGGCTTCCAGTCTCCCCCAGGCAGCTACTGCGCCTTCCATAATGTTCAGTTCGGGATCTGGGATCACTAGATCGGGATCGAACTCCAGCTTATAGCCCAAGCCGTTACACAGCTTGCAAGCCCCCAAGGGACTATTGAAGGAAAAGCTTTGCGGGGTAAGCTCTTCGAAGCCGATATTGCAATGTGCACAAGCATTCATGGCGGATAAGATCAGTTCCCTGCTCTCATCGCTATAATCTATCTTTACCACGCCCTCTGTAAGCTTCAAAGCCAATTCCAGTGATTCCGACAAACGGCTCTCTATCCCTTCTTTCAGCACGATTCTATCTATAACCACATCAATGTTATGCTTACTCTTTTTGTCTAAGACTATTTCCTCATCCAAATTACGCAGCACCCCATTGATCATCACACGCACAAAGCCTTCCTGTCTAAGCTGTTCCAGTTCGTCCTTGTGTTCGCCCTTGCGGTTTTGCACCAAGGGAGCAAGGATTTGCAGCTTAGTCCCCATGGGGCTTTGCATCAGATGCTCTATCATCTGATCCACAGATTGTGAACCCACCGGCTCACCGCAGTTGTAGCAGAATTGCTTGCCGACACGAGCAAAAAGCACCCGCAGGTAATCATAAATCTCGGTAGCCGTGCCCACGGTAGAGCGCGGATTCTTGCTGGAAGCTTTCTGTTCTATCGAAATCGCAGGGGATAACCCTTCGATATAATCTACTTTAGGCTTCTCCATTTGCCCCAGAAACTGGCGCGCATAAGCGGAAAGCGACTCCACATAGCGCCTTTGCCCTTCCGCATAGAGAGTATCAAATGCCAGAGACGATTTGCCCGAGCCGGACACACCCGTAAACACCACCAAACTGTTTCGGGGAATTTCCAGATCAATGTTCTTTAGATTATGTTCCTGTGCGCCTTTGATAATGATTTTTGTTTTCAAACTTCACCTCATATAGGGCAGTTTTTTTAGCTTAGCCAAGCTGTCAAATGAATTGTAAAATGGATTTCGCAGAAATGGGGCAGGAATTCCGAACTCCCGGTCGGAAAGGTTCTCCTGCCTCCGGCAGGAGGGATGCCAATCGCCTAAGAGGACTTCGGCTAGCCTTTCCTGTGCGGACACAGGAATTCCGCTCCTTCTATACACAGGTTTGCAATCTTACTTGCTCCAATTACTTATGCATTACGCATGAACTACGGATGCGATGCGTAATTCATGCGTAATGCAAGCGTAACTCATGCAAGGAAGCTACAAAAACAATAGTGCCAAACCAGAGCTTGGCACTATGTAGTTATATATTGTTACTCAGCAATGGATTAGAAAGCGAATTCCACTCCAAAAGTAAGTATTTCCTGAACTTCATCCTTACCTTTGATGTTGCCATCGGCATTCAGGTCTGTGTAAACTTCGCTGTATTTGCCCACCAGATTGGTATTGTCCGAAAGGGCATAAACAAGCCTACCCATCAAGTTAGAATTGAAGTTTCTGGGGTACTTGAAATTGATATAGTTCACATTGGTCTGCGAGTAGAACACCGTAGCTTCCTTTAGTTTGGGAATCATGGTGGGATTCACGGTTACGCTTGCCCACAGGGATTTGCCCAGAAAGTTATTCTCGCCGTACATATCCTGATAGGCACCCTTCACGAATACCACATCGTAGAGATTGGCACGCAAATAGCCGAACCAACCCAAGGAAGGCTCGATAGTTGCCAAAGAAGCTTCCTTGGTGGCAAGAGACCACTCTTTGCGACCGTCTGAAGGGCGAACCATATATTGCACATAGGAACGCTGATTGTCATAAAGTCTGTCGAAGTAACCGGGAAGGAATTGCTCGCCAAAGTTGCGGAACTCCAGCTTGGCATCAAAGATGAGGAATTTACTGCTGAATCCGGGGAAAATAACCCCTGATCCATAGCCATCTATCATGGCAATTTCGCCGTAGTTATCAAGGCTGAACAAATCTCCTTCCACCAGGGGAATCTGATAATCCAGGCTATAAACCAGCACTTCATCATCTTTGGGATAAGCCTGAACCGTATCGCGAACTACAACCATGTCAAAGGGATAGTCATCATAAGCTACTTCGATTCCGGGGAAGGAAGATTGCACATAGGGATTCAAAGAGGGATGGTCTATGCTGCCATTACCATTAAGATCAAAATCCACTCCATCAGCAATACCGTCATCATCGGTATCAAGCCAGTGGTTTTCGTCATTGGGAAATTTATCATAGACATCGGGGATTTTATCGTCGTCTTCATCTTCGTATCTGCCATATTGATTGCGGTCTATTCCCACATTAACGCCAATCTTAAGCTTCTCTAAGAGAGGTATTTCCATCAAAGCAAGCGGGTTTACATGGACTCTGCCGGCAAGGATTTCATTCTGGTGAATATTATGCGTGTATGCCTCGAAACCAAGCCCGGAAAACGGGGTGTTGATCCCCACGTAAGCACCTACATTCTTCACTTCGGGGTAGCGGAGCATATTGGAATAGTGATCAAAGATTAAGCCGTGCCCCAAGGTGTAATCCGGTATTGATCCCACCTTGAAGTAGAAGGGATCATTGCGTCTTGCCCAACTGATGAAATAAATCTTGTTTACGTAATCCTGCCAGGTTTCCCAGTCCTCTTTGCGCACCTTACCTTCGCTGTCGATAAGTAAATCTACATCCAAACCAAAACCCAGCTTACCAATGTTTATCTGAGGCATTAAACGCACCTGGGAATAGGTTACGCCGCCAATTATCACGGTGCCGACTGCACCGCTCATTCCGTAATCAGCACCGTCGGGGTAATCCCCATCCTCTTCGACAAAAGGATCTCCGGGGACGTTCAGTTCATCCGTATATGCTTGCGCGAACAAGACCAACGGCATAAGAATCAAGAGAAATAAAAGCTGTTTTTTCATCTTCATACTCCATATTTTAAGGGCTATAAGCATTGTGCATGGTTATTTGTTTTATGTCAAGCCATTTCTGCGAGGCTATGGTTTTATCAGCAGTTCCCAAAGGCTTAGCGGGATGCTTCCTTTGTAATCGTAAGGACGCACTATATCCATTCCTAAGGCGTTTACCATCACTTTCCCTTTCACCGTGTAAGCAACCTCGCCTTTAAAAACACCGGACACTGCGCCAAAAACCGATTTGAAGTTGCTTAGCTTGAATACCATCACTCCGTCCTTGGAATAGATGCTTTCATCGAACTTCATTTGGTTCTGCAAGTTTCCCTTGCCTACCAGCTTGTTGTTGATGTAGATTTCGGCAGGGAAGCCCTGTAAGTTAAAACTGAAGCCGTAGGGATTTAAGACTATGAAGCTAACTTGCAGTTCTGTCTCGCTTAGTCCCACTTTTTCCACGCTGGTGCGCTGAACTTTAAACAAGCTCTGCCCTGATGCAGAAAAGCGGGTGAGCAAGCTCTGGAGGTGTTCTTTTAAGTCCAGTTCGAAAGGTTCGTCAAATTCGAATTCACGCCCCATGCCTAATGCTTTACCATGCCCCTTTCCAACTACGAAGAATTGCACTTTCTGATCTAAACTGCTTACCATTTTAACCACGGGACGGGTATCAAGTTCCACCATGAAATCCAGGTTTACGGATGCTTTCTTGGGTATTTCCACGTCTTTGGAGAGTGCTGCCATTCCCACCTTGCCACGGTCTTTGTTCAATAAATCCAGGCTGAGTTTATTCAGCTTCATCTTAAAGCCATTTGGATTGTGAACTATCAGAGATACATTCACCGCGCTTTTATCGGGATTGATGGATACAACTGTAATATCCTGAATCCGCTCCACAGTGGGCTTCTTAACGATTTTGCATGAGCTGATGGATAACAGCAATCCCATAAGCAAGACTATGTAAATCAGGCTTTTCATGATACTCCTTGGTCATAAATGCTACGGAACCAGATTTCCAGAGCAAAGGTATGGTAAAG
>CAYSGM010000100.1:9480-11009 GCA_964430595.1 uncultured Candidatus Cloacimonas sp. | reverse complement strand
CTCGGGCATAATTCTCAGCTCCTTAGGGTGGATACTTTTAAGGGTGACACGCCAAAAACAACCTACACAATCAGATAGCTAAGAGTACTTACGTCTTCCTTGCTAGACAGTGTTAATCACTTCTTAATCCCCTCTTAATCAAGCGTTAATAGTTAACGCTTGATTAACGGTAGATGATCACATGATAAACGCTGTGAAGCAAGGGCGATTTATGGCACTAAGCATGAAATAATTAATGTATTATAGTATTCTTGTTAGTGCGGAGTTTTGGTGCAAACATATCGTTTATAGGGTTGGTTCAGACGGGATTTGCTGATATTTAACTTCCGGTTAGTATGTAAAACGGAGTGTTTGCTTGTTTGACTATAGATATAACCACAAACTCTGTGTATCAAAAAAAAGGAGACAAAGGACTTTGAAAATTGAAATAATTACAGCCAGAAACCATGAATCATCAGGCTTTAGCAAGGAAGCGACAGTTGCTTTTCTGTATAAGCATTTGGGTAGATTCACGGATACGGAAACTGCTATCTCTAAAGCGATTGATTATGCGCTATCTCCGGAGGCGGGGAAGGGTGGATTTGTGCTTAACGCTTATGAGGATAATATGTTAGTGGGAGCGCTGGTGATTACCCATACCGGGATGGACGATTTTATTCCGGAGCATATTCTGGTTTACGTGGCTGTGCATGAAGCGATGCGGGGAAAGGGAATAGGTACGCGATTAATCCAAAAGGCGATGGAATGTACCGACGGTGCCATTGCGCTGCATGTGGAATATGACAACCAGGCAGTAAAGCTGTATGAGCGGCTTGGGTTTGGCTCTAAGTACAGGGAAATGCGGTTATTGCGGGAAGATAGCAAGGCTTAGGTGTGCAAGGGGGATTGGCAGTTCCGCTACAACCTTGCCTCTATACCAAAAAAGAAATCCCTGCCTGCTTCGGGGAAGCCATATTCACCTTGATAATCCGCATCAAAGATGTTATCTATGCCCGCACGGAAATGTAGAAAGCGGTAAGGAACCTGTAGCTGCAGATCGTGTCGCCAGTAAGCATGGAGGGGGTGGTAGGTGCCGATATCATCCTGTGAAAGTCGCTTATCCCGGTAAGAAGAATTGATCATCAGCACGGCTTTTAGGGGTAGCTCGATACGATGGGATAGCTCCACGGAGTTCTTAGGAGTTTCGGTAAGGCGGTAGTTGCTATTCTTTTGGTATTCCAGATAACTGTATGCGGCGTTGAACTCGTAGCCCTTGAGGGGAGAGAGGATTAAGCCCAGTTCTGCACCTTCTGAGATAAGCTTATTAATGTTCTTATACTTGCCCACCTGAAGCTCGATAAGGTCGTGGGTGTCGTTGTAAAACACACTGCCTGATAGGGATATCTTATCTAGCAAAAGGGGCTGATTGTGGCTTAACTCCACTTTTACAGAACTTTGAGGAAGGAGATCAGGATTGCCCTTTCCCGAGGAGAAGAGCTGATGCATGGTGGGTGATGCGCTGTTCCTACCAATGGCAAAGGAGCTTATGC
>CAYSGM010000100.1:0-9470 GCA_964430595.1 uncultured Candidatus Cloacimonas sp. | reverse complement strand
ATTATCTTCCAAACCCAGGGACGGCTCTGCCAGGATGTTTGCTTTCTTCTGCTGCTCATTTTGGTATATGCTAAGTCCGATGCCAGTGGTAAGAGTTAGCTTGGGATATGGCATACTAGAGTATTGACCAAAGACGCTGTGATTGCGGACATGGCTGCTTGTCCAATCCGGATATGCGCCGTTGTCCTTGCGCTTGTTGCTTTGTAGTTCGATACGGTAGCCAAGATCAAGTGTTTGATTGTTTCTGCCTTGCATGCGCAATCTGGGTGCCCAGCCCCAGCTTTGGTTGTCCATGCGTGAATCCACGTTTAGGTATTGCATGGCTACATCGTTGTATTCCAGATATCTATCCCCGCCACCATCGAAGCTTAGAAGCGAAGTTAGCACCTCGCTCTCGCTAAGCCTGAATTCGCCGGTTATGCCGGCGTTATAGCGTGCCCAGTCCTTGTATAGCCGCACCTTGCGTTCGTAGATGGAGGAGGGTATCTGCTTGCGCTTCATACCGCTGTAGTTAAAATCAAAACCAAGCTTATGGAAGGTAAACAGCTCCGTGTTTATGCTGCTGCTGAGGTTGTATTGCTCTTTGGCACTGAAGTTGCGGACACTGCCGTTCTCCGTGAAGGTGGGCTGGAAATCTTGGGATAAAATAAAGCCATCACTACTTTGCCCGGCTGCCCCAAGCCTGTAGTTCCAGGTGTCATAGCTGTGGGAAGTGCTGATTTGCAGCTCTCGTGTATTGTTGCGCCTGATCCCTGTGCTTATAGTAAGCCGGTTTTGTAGTGATGGCTCGCTGGTGATGAGGTTTATTACCCCGCCCATGCTCCCGTTTCCATAGAGGGGAGATGCGGGTCCTTTGATAACTTGTATTTCTTTGATGCCGACTATCGATAGCTTGCTAATATCCACATTGCCGAAGTAGCCATTGTTGATGGGGCGTCCGTCTATCATTACCTTCACTTCGTTCTTGCGGAAACCGCGGAGCCGCAAGTTGCTCTCGTCCTTGCTGCCTACGCTGGCACTGATGCCCACGTTGTTTTGCATAGCGTCGCGCAGGGACAAGGCATCTTTACTGTTTTCCAGGCTAAGCTGTTGCAGCACGCCAATGGCTTCGGAAGGCTTTTGAACTACCACTCTTACCGTGGGCAAGGTGAAGGTTTTCAAGTTATCCGGCTTAGGTGTTGCGAACAACACAGCACAAGTGAAGCTTAGGAATAACAAGCTAAGTAGTTTATGCATCAGAGGTGCTTGTAATCTGCTTTAATAGTCCGTCATAACCGTTGAGTTTAAACCGCTTAGGTCTGTAGGGACGGTAAAGCTGATGTTTACGGTTGCTTCATCAGCATAGGGGAATGAATGAGCTTGGGTTTCGGTAGTGGTTACTTCCAGCCTTGCGATACGCTTAAGCTTTTTCTGTAAACCAGTCATACTACCATTAAAGCTTGGGAAGGTGGTGGTTTCCGTAGTGAGGAAATAATAGCCATCCTCTATTTGGGCAGGAGTATAGTCCACAGCGGTTCCATCACCAGCTACTATTTTTACGGCAGTGTAGGTTGTGATACCCTCTAACAGGTCAGATAACTTAATGGCATCTTCCGAAGCGCTAAGCCAATTGGTCATGTTATGCTTGGTTAGCTTGTTCAATTCTGCCAGCTTGGTGCTTCTGCCGGTAACGATATCCACTTTACGGTATAAACGGAAAGTTCCGGTGTTTCTAACTTTAAATGCTCCGGGAAGGGAAGCATCTGCAAACCATGTTTTCTTATTATCACTGGGGACATAGTAGCCTTCTTTGAAGCTTTCCCAGGATAGATCATAGCCGGCATTAGTGCTTTGGCGGGGACTCCAGGCATCTTCATCGGCACTTACGATCTCATAAGCAAAGAGGCTTCGGTAATCCGTAAGATCTTCTGCGTCAGTAGTGATAAGATCATGCACAGCAGCTTGGGAAATGAACTGATCCAGTTTGTAGCCATAGATGTTCAGGTCGGTGGGGGTGTTGTCATCCTTTTCACTGCAAGAGCTAAGCATAATAGCTACTAGAATAAACAGGACATAAAGAAGCTTTTTCATTTTTACCTCCATGAAAAGCAGGAGGCTTACAGGGCTGATATTTCCACTGTAGCCTTTCCAAAGGGAGGCATAACCGTTTCCCGTTATACCCTATCGGTGGGTGCCCATGCATAATATGTTTAGGAACAACCACTCGGCTGAGGACGAAACGCAAAAGCCAGCCGTTTCTGTCAAGTGAAGATGCGCGTTGACAAAAAAACTCCACCCCAGGAATAAGGGACAAAAACATATAGGAGAACCTAACCCATGCGGAAATATATCGTAATCATATACCTTGTGTGTTTGACACTGAGTATGCCGGCGATACAAATAACCTTTGCCAGCCAAAACTCGCTTATTGTAAGCTATGATACGCTTAACAAGGAAGATTTGGCGGAGTTCAGCACCGTGCGTAATAAAAACGGCAAGGATATAAAAGAAACATGGCGTGGGATTTCTTTACTACTTTGGCTTGATAAGCTTGGATACAGCAATTGGCATACTTTGAAATGTGTTAGTTCCGATGCCTACGAAGTGAAGCTGCACCGCACAGAGCTGGATGCTATGCCCGCATTTCTTGCATTGGTGCATGAGGGGGATCAGATAGCCGAAAGCGATCTAAGGGTGATATTTCCTACCACACGAGAGAACTTGTGGCTGCGCGGCGTAAGCAAGATAGAACTGGAACCATTTGTGGGTGTGCCTCATCCCAAGCAGATATTTAGCTGGGAAGACTACCAAGCGAAGCTGGATTGGAATAAGAACGGGCTTAATATAGGTAAACTGATCAATCAGGCGTTTTATCAGAACAAGGGAACCCTCGTGGTGGTGGATGCCAAGCTGCATGCAATGGCTTTGGACTTTCCGGAGCAACTAAGCAAAGCAGCTATATCCAAGGACGACAACGGTGCACTAAGGCTGTTGGGAGTAACCCTTAGGGGGTATATGCAGCTTGAAGAGATAATATACTTGCAGGTCGGTCCTTATGCTTATGTAAAACAGGAATACCGTAAGACAATACCAGACATTGCCAAAGCACTGCTGTGGGAAAGGGATAATATCACTTACACCGAGATGTTAGGAGTGCAAAGCAAACTACTACCATCAGACTATAAGTCAGAAACAGATAGCAGCACCTGGATAGAATTGGACTAATAGACCTAGTCTATTACCACTCTTCCCAATAACCCCAATCGTCATATTCGGTGTACTCAATAGTCAGAACAGAGTTATCATCACTGGGATAAACGTAGATGGCTTTGTTGTTATCCAGCTCCCAGACTTCTTCTTCGTATAGATCGTCATAATACGAAGACACTTTGTGAAGCGCGGTTAAGTCTTCCATATACTTGTTAATCTTAGCTTCGTCGTCGTTCACAACAAACTTAATAGTCCAGCCGCTAACTGTCCCATTTTCTTCGTAATCACGCACCTGTAACGATTGCAGGTCAGGGATTTTGGGGTTGTGATACACTGTGGAGGATGTGGTCTTTTCTCCTTCGGTATAGCCCTTTGCCAGCAGTGCCTTGCGGACTTCCTGCGTGTCCTGTCCAAAGCTGATGTCAAACATGCCTTTCTGAGCGAACAAGCTGATAAACAACACGATAAACGAACAAATAAGTAAAGCTTTTTTCATCTTTATACCTCTTAAGTGCTACTGTAAAGCGTGGCAATTTGTTGTCAAGCGAAGAATTTGGTTAATGTATGGGAGCGAACATGGCAAAATGCGCTTGACATATTCTTATCCTGTTCCTGCTTTGCACGTAAAGTTAATTTCACTGGATTGGGAGATGCAATGCGCTATCGGTTTCTGATAATTCTGCTGTTACTATCGGCAATGCTTGTCAATGCTTGTTCGCAGAACGGCAGGTATTACCGTAAAGCCAAAAAGAACTACGAACGGGGCAATATCGAAACCGCGGTATCGGAAGCGTGCAGATCGCTTAGAATTAAACCGGATGACCCTAAGGTTCAGGCTTTGCTGGTAAGAGTATGGAATCAGGCGATTAAGAACCATGATAAAAGAGTGGCTGATCTGATGCAAGATAATGATCCTGCCTCATGGGAACAGATTCTGGCAGAGCACAACACCCTGAAAGAGCTTGCCTATAAAGTGGAAAACCTGCCACAGCTTGTTAATCCCGAAACCGGCTATGGAGTTATCCTAACCATACCGGATTTGTCACAAGATATCAGAACCGCCCGTGAGAACGCAGCCGAAGCGCATTACCAGGCAGGGATTCGCTATAACAAGATGTCCCGCTCTGTGGATGTTCAACGCAAAGCAGCTCAGGAATTTAAGGCTGCTCTTAGCTTTATCCCCGATTATAAAGATGCACTGCTTAAATATGATCAATCCCGTAAGCTTGCCATACGCCGGATTGCGATCGCTCCCTTCACCGATAAATCCAACTCCCGTAACCGTTATGGAGCGATCTCGGAGCTGATGTCGGATTACATTATCAGCCGGGTTATGGAAGCCGGCAGTATAGATGAATTCACCGAGATTATCGCCCGCAGCCAGATGGATGCCGTGCTTGCCGAACAACAGCTTAACGCCTCGGGCTTAGTGAATGAAGCCAGCACCGTAAATCTTGGTCAGCTCTTAGGTGCCCACGAAGTATTGTCAGGTAGCATCTTGCAGATTAATTCCGGTGCTCCGCGCACTTCCTCGGTAGAGCAGACTGTAACCGCAAATGTGGTAGTGGGCAGAGAGGAATACGTGGATGAGGAAGGCAAGACCAAAGAACGTGACATCCGCAAGGAGCTTAGCTGCACATACCGCACCTTTACCAAAACCGTGTCTGTAACGGTGAATGGCTCTTGTAGCGTGGTTGATGTGGAAACCGGCAAGATCCTGTGGCAAGAGAGCCTGGAAAGCAAAATACCCTGGCAGGATAGCTGGTGCCGTTGGGTTCGCGGAGATGAACGCGCGCTACCCTCTTCCATCAGAAATCAGATGAAAAAAGCCGAAACTTTTCCTCCTGAAGAAAGCGAAATGGTTGTTACCGCGCTGCGCAGAATGGGGGATAACGTAGTTACGAAATTGAGGAGCTTTCTAAATTAGCATGAAGTGTATCAGCTATCTAATTGTTTTGCTTTTGCTTGGGGCATGTAGCATGGCACCCAAGGAGCCTGTTTGGATCACCCAGCGTCCTGCGGATATGGCATATTATAACGCCGTGGTGCGCTACACTAAAAAAGCTCCTAACTACGCGGATTCAGCCAGAGATAATGCCCTGCGCGAGATTTCCACTCAGATTAGTGTTCAGATCGATTCCGATATTTACTTAAAAGAAACAGAAGCCAATGGAGTGCCCACCGAAGAGCTGATCAGTCAGATACGCAGCTCCAGCCGTAACAAGCTTAATGATATCGAGTTAGCCGGTAGCTACGAGACCGATAAGGACTACTGGGCATACTACCGCCTCTCCAAAAGCGCATATCGTGCCTGGCGGATTGGGCAGCGTGACATCGCCATAACTCAGGCTAAGATTCTGTTGGCAGAATATGACGCCGTCACCACCGATGCGGTTTCGGGTATCACCGCGCTGCTAAAGGGCTTGGAGCTGATAGTGGACTTCACTGATCTGGATTTGTCAACTATGTATCAGAACAAGGAAGTGAACCTTTACAACGAGCTGTTCAACCGCTTACACCGCCTTCCCGAAATGCTTCAGCCCTATATGGAACAATCAAATCTGCCCGTGGTGGCAAAGCTGCGCAAGGTTTACACCGTTCCGGCGGGGATTACATTTGTAAATGGCGATAACCACTTTCCGTGCAAGGCTTTTCCGTTGGTTTTCAGCTTCAGCCAGGGTAGGGGTGAGCTTGTTTCAAATGTCCAAACCGGCACAGATGGTAAAACCGAGATGAGCCTCAAAAGGGTGGAGCTATTCACAACACCCCAACAGATAAGCCTTAGCCCCGATAAGAATTACTGGCTGGCGAGCCTGGAAAACCCGGTTGTGAAGCGTATGTTCAGCCTGCTTACCCTGCCTTCTGCCACGCTAACCTTGACCGTTAGGCGTCCCACCGCTTGTATAGATTACACTTTTGATGGCACCCCCGGAACAGCTTACCGGGACATGCTAAACACCAAGCTTCAGGATTTGGATTTGGAAGTGGTGCAAGATGTTAACGCCAGCGATTTTACCATAAAAGTGACAATCAACAGCCATGCGGGGGATTATGTCCCCAGGCTGAAGCTATATACCGCCACAGCGGATGCCTTTGTGGAACTACTTGATACCAAACAAGCTAAGAGCATTTACAACACCAATATCACCGGTATAAAAAGCACCGGAACTACCCGCGAAAATGCCGTCAGAAGCTGTGAGCTAAACGGTGTAGCGGAGGTTTCCGATATGCTGCTGTATATTCTGGTAGAACAATACATAATGAACTAATAGCATAGCTTTCCGCAATCTATCATCCCCACTTACTGCTCCCTTGCTTTCCGATAGAGATCCAACTGGGATCTGACCATGAGATCATCGGGCTTTTGCCCGATTACCCCCCGATTAACCCAGGTTCAAATCAGCTTCTGGCTGTAAGGAAGGTAAATGATAGGGGAGAGAGGGCAGACACAGCGGTCAGGACAGATAGGAAAGAACAGGGCAGACACAGGGGTCTGCCCCAAGAGGTTGGTCGTGTCATGTAGGGGTAAACCCCCGTGTTTACCCTTGTTAGCCGTTAACAGGGTTTAGCAGTTTATCTATGGCGCGGGCGCTTCGGTGTCCATCGGCGATGGCGGTGATGGCATCGGCGGTACGGTTGAACATGTCTCCGCCAATAAATATCTTTTGGTCGCTACTGCGTCCCCAGCGGTCGGCTTCGATGTTCCACTTGCCGAATTTGATGTTGGCAAAGGCGGCGCCATCCATCCACGAGAAGTTCATGCCTTGCCCAATGGCGGCGATAATGGTATCTGCCACAAGGGTTTCGCGGCTGCCTTCGATAAGCACGGGCTGAGGGCGTTTACTCCCTTCCTCAAAGCGCATTTCGGCTTTGCCCCAGATTATTTCAAGACGGTTATCGGGTAGCTTGTTTATTTCCAAGGGGATAGCCTGAGTGATGAAGTTCACCTGTTCTTCGTAGGCTTCCTCAATTTCTTCGCGGTCGGCGGGCATATCCCCGTCACGGCGGCGGTATAGAATGGTTACTTCGCTACCCAGACGGCGGGCGGTTCTGGCGGCGTCCATTGCCACATTTCCGCCACCCACCACAACCACATGGTTGCCAAGCTTAACTTCCTTGCCTTCAGTAACATCGCTAAGAAGCTTGAGACCGCTTATCACGCTATCGTGGTCTTCTCCTTTAATGCCAATGAAATACGGCTCGAAGAGACCGGTGCTTATGAATACGGCATCGTGCTTTGCGTAGATGTCGTCAAATGATATGTCCTTGCCAACGCAGGTGTTATAGTGTATCTTAACGCCCAGGGACACGATGAAAGAAATATCCTTATCAATCTTGTCGTAGGGCAGGCGGTATTCGGGGATGCCATAGCGGAGCATACCACCCGCGGCGGCGGTTTTTTCGTAGATTTCCACCTCGTAGCCAAGGTTGGCGAGGTAGTAGGCAGCGCTTAATCCGCCGGGGCCGCTACCGATGATGCCTACCTTTTTACCAAGCGGGCTAATTTCGCTTTTTAGGATTTCCTTGTAGGCTTCCGCCTCCACGCAGTCCGTTAAATAGCGTTTCAGCCAGCGGATGGAGATGGCATCGCCACGGTGGGAAAGGGCGCAAACATCCTCACAACGGCGGGTGCATATTCTTCCGCATACGCCGGGCAGGGGGTTGGTTTCGTATAAAATTTGCAAACCAAGGGCGATGTTATCCTCGCGAATGGCTTTTATGTAGGCGGGAATGTTCATGTGGGCAGGGCAGGTGGCGGTGCATATTCCGCACTGAATACAGCGGTCTGCTTCGCTGATTGCAAGCTCGCGGGAATAGCCCTTAACCATTTCCACAAAGGAGCCGAGCCGTTCCTCAGCGCTCAGATGGGGCATGGGGACGCGCTCCAGATGAAGCAGTTCGTAGCCATCGGGGCGTTTGTAGCCAAGCTCTTCATTATCCCACTCTTTGGCGTCCACGCCGGGGATGTAGCAAAAGGTTTCGCGCACATCCTTATCCAAGCCCTCTTCCACCCAAGTGTATGCGTTGGACATGGTTAGGCTGCCGCTGGGGCAAATATCCACGCACAGGGCACACCAACAACAGCGTCCGTAATCTATCTTGGGACGCAAGCCGCTATCGCCATCCTTGGCAGGGCTGACGGGCACCATTTCGATGGAGACGTTTTGGCAGATTTCGGCGCAGCTGCCACAGCCGATGCATTTATCCACATCGTTCTTGTGAAAGCCGCGGTAAGTAGGTGAACCGGGGCGGGGTTCACTGAGGGTGTTGATGGAGAAAGGCTTTTCAAAAGCGCGTTTCCACACGTAGAAGGGGGAGAGAATATCTCTTAAATTCATTAGTTGTTTTACCTCTCAATTTCGGGCGGATAGGTGTGAAGCGACACCATCAGACCGGCAATATCGGCGATGTTTACGCCCACGGCGAGATCTTCCAACAGCGCCATGGCGTGGGTGTATGAGGGGCCGCGCACGGTTATTTTACGCGGGAATTCGCTGCCATCGGAGACCATGTAATAGCCATATTCGCCGCGGGTGGATTCGGCACGTAAATAGGTTTGCCCATTGGGAACCTTCAAATGCAGCACATTGGGCAGAGTGGTATGTAAGGCACCGCTGCGAGGCATCTTAGCCAGAATCTGGCGGATAAGATCTATGGACTGGTAGGTTTCACGCCAGCGGACAAGGGTGCGTGCATAGGTATCACCTGCGGTCTCGGTCTCGATGTTAAAGTCTAACTGGTCATATATCAGGTAAGGCTGATCTTTGCGGATGTCGCGTTGCAAACCGCTGCCACGTGCATTGGGTCCTACGATGCCATAGGGATCCACCATGTCCGGGGTGATAACTCCCAAGCCCACAGCTCTTTGCTTGAAGATGGCGTTGTTCAGCATCACATGGCGGATTTCGTCCAACAGCTTGTAAACTGCGCTTATCACTTTTTCGGCGCGTTTGTCCCAGCCATCGGGTAAGCCACCACGCACTCCGCCGGGGGTCATATACATGTGATAGATGCGTGCCCCTGTCCACTCTTCAAAGAGGTCAAGCACGAAGTCGCGATGCGCAAGCGTCCATTGGGCAACTGTGCCCATACCAAAAGCACCGCTCTGCCCGCCCATCCACATCAGAAAGCTGGCAAGGCGCGAGAGCTCAAGATTTAGGGTGCGCAGCCACAAGGCGCGCTCTGGGATTTGTATGCCTATCAGCTCTTCCATGGCAGCGGCGAAGAGGTATTCGTTGGTGTCCGGCTCGGGCACGCAGATACGGCAGACGATGGGGAAG
>CAYSGM010000099.1:0-11039 GCA_964430595.1 uncultured Candidatus Cloacimonas sp. | reverse complement strand
CTCGTATTTGTTCTAAGTCAATTCTTTCTTATACACCACTCTTTAAGACGTTACCAGTGATGAGGTGATGATTTGAAGATGTAATGGGGTTAGGGGTCAGGGGCTGTTCAGCTTGTCTATTGCCTCGGCTAGGGGTAATACTTCCAACTTAAGCTCGTTTACATGCCTGATGATTTCATTGAATTCACCTATCGGGCAGTTGTCCTGGGCATAGCCTCCCTCGGAATCGATTCGGTGGAAACCGAGCACTATCAGGCTCTCATGATTTACTATGCCGCGTCTGATGCGCTCCTTAACAATGGATGCAGTCCATCCGCTCTGAAAAGTAAAATAACCCAAACTGTGCCTGTCAACGGGGCTGAACATAGCAAAATCACTGCTTCCGCGGACGTTCTTGTAGTAACGAGTGATTATGGGATAGTATTCTTGGGGGCAATTGCCATTGGGTATGGCAAAAGAGCGGGGGTTTACACCCATGTTGCAGAGATTGCTAAAGTCCGCACCAATTTCTGTTTCTGCTTGCAGATAGCTTAAATCTGCCAGGTGCTCATGGTTTAGCGAGTGTCCGCCTATTTCCCAATTGTAGTCATTGAATAAGGAGCTTACTTCAGGCTGGGTTAGCATGCCCGGAGATCCCAGTTTGCTGGAGTTTACAAAGCAGCTACCCCGATATCCATAGCTGGACATCAGAGGTAAAGCTTTGCTATATACGTTGCTATGTTGATCGTCGAAGGTAATGCAGATTATGGGTTGGGGAGGATTCTCATGTTGTAACAACTTACACGAAGCTACCAGCAACAATGACACAAGCAGAACTAGTGAGGGTATTAGCCTAAATCCCATACCTCAGCTCCGCCTGAATACCCACATAGTGTTTACTGGGGATGTTAATGTTCTCTTCCCAGCGGTAGATGATCCCAAGCCGTTGCTCTTTAGCAAAACGCCACTCGCCTAAAACATGATAGCTATTGGAGGATTCACTACCAAGTATGTCCAGGCATAAACCGGAAGTAAGAGAAAACTGCTTAATATCTTGGCTGAAAGAGGTTTGGAACTGCTTTAGCATCACACCGCTTTGCTCCAGTTCCTTAGCCAGTGCAGAAACGTATAGGTAACTTCCGGGGCTTGGCTTTATGCCCAGTTCCACTTGGCTAAAGGTGCTGAAGTGTTCTTTAGTGCGATCGTGAGAGGGATAATAGCCGATTGCTAATTGCGAATTCAGCTTTACCTTTGGTGTTATGTTCTTTAGTTGCAGAGCGGTTATGGACACGGGTGTGCGCCAATGGGAATCCATTGCTCTTGCCTCGGTGGAAAAGGATAAAGAAAGTGAATCATTGGGTTTCCCCCAAGCTGCCGACAAAGACATAAGGGTTTGGTTCTGAACATTGCCCCCGACATCCAGTGATAAGTTACTATTATTATGCTTATAACTAACCGCAACCCCGTTAAAACGGCTGTCCTGATAAAGATATTCATCATCTGCGGGTGCAATTACAGCATAGGGATTTAAGGAGTTATGCTTACCGTAGCCAATTGGCTTTGAAGCAGCAGCTACAGACCAATGATGGGTAGCATAGGTCATTTGTATCTCGTTTAATTCCATATAGTTGTTCAAGAAATCTGCCCGGTTGCTCAGCTTTAGTTTCAGATGCATCTGTTTGTAATCTACAGAATCTACTTCTATACCAATACGGTAGTATTCATTCCAGGATATCTCCTTGTTCGTTTGGGCTTTGGTATAGTAACCGCTGTTTAGGGAATCCCAGGTGAAAACTACCGGTAGCTCAATAGAGAAAGCAGATTGCATGCAAACCAGAAAGATGACAGTAAGTAGGAGTAGTTTTGTTAGATCAATTCCTTTTACAAGCAAGCATCTAAAGCCTTTTAGTCTAAAAGCATTAGCAATCAGACGCGTAATCATAAAGCGAGTTCTTATACGGTGGGATCAACAGCTACTCCGGCATGAAGAATTCCCCGGATTTGATAGCTTACTGCTTCTATATCAAGATGGGAATCACTTGCCAGCCACTGCCAGATAATGATATCCATCGCCCCCACCACCAACAATGCAAAAGACTTGGGGTCTATAACGCGAATCCTGCCACTATCAATGGCTTCTTTAGTGATATCTATAACAAAATCCAGATAGCGTTGCATGGGGTTGTAGCCGGGGTTCCTGCGCGAGAAACTCTCACTCTGTCGAACCTCAACTGTTATGAATCTTGCTATGTATGGTTTCTCGTTCACTAATGTGATATGGTGCATGAAAAAGTCATACAAGCGATCCATGGGGTCTTTTATATCGGCAGTTTTTCTAATAATTAGATCGATCTCATTCTTAATCACTTCATTCATGCAACGCTGTAATAGATCGTCCTTGCTTTCGAAATAAACATACACAGTCCCGAGTGCAACTCTGGCTTTTCTTGCCACATCAGCAATGGTGGCAGAATTTGATCCCTTTTGGGCAAACACTTCTATGGCAGCATTTAACAGCATGTCTCTTTTATTCAGTCTTCCAGCTTTACGGTGGGGTTTACCAGTGCTATTCATTGTTCCTCAATATGTCTGTTGTTTACTTTGCGCAAAGCTGCTTATTGCCAAATCTTTGTCAATCCCTTTTTTGGAAGTGCAACTATTTGAGCAGGTTTCGTGATTTCATTTGACATAAATGAGGGATTCATATTTCAAGAATCATACAAAGAGCGAGGTGATAGAGATGCCAAAGACAAGAATACTGCTTGGCGTAACAGGCGGAATTGCTGCTTACAAAGCGATAGATTTAGCCAGCCGATTATACAAGCTGGGCTATGAAGTGAAATGCGTGCTTACAAATAACGCCCTGCAATTCGTGCGTCCTGCCAGCTTTGCAGCGATTACTCACAATTCCATCCACCTCAACATGTTTGACGATCCAGATCCGGTAGTGCATATCAGCCTGGCAGATTGGGCAGATATAATTGTAATTGCACCGGCTACTGCCAACATAATCGCCAAAGCAGCCCATGGGATTGGTGATGATCTGTTATCCACCATTCTGCTTGCCCATGTAAAACCCGTTCTGTTTGTACCTGCGATGAATGTCCACATGCTTGAGGCAGCCCCCACCCAGGAAAATCTGACAACTCTTAAAAGTCGCAAGCACCATATCCTGCAACCAAGCTCCGGGATGCTTGCCTGCGGGTATGAAGGGCTTGGGAAGTATCCCCCTAACGAAGAAGTTGTAGCAGCCATAAACACTTACTTGCACTATCAGGAAGATCTTAGCGGCACCAAAGTGCTAATCACCGCAGGAGCTACGATAGAAGCAATCGATCCAATGCGTTTTATCAGTAACCGTTCTTCCGGGAAGATGGGTTTAGCATTGGCAAGAGCCATGGCTTTACGCGGTGCTGAACATCGAAGCCCCTATCCCCCACTACCTTTCTGAAGCCGTTTTTACCGAGAGTGCAGACAGCATGCGGGAAGCCGTGATAAGCAGATACATGGATATGGATTGGTTAATCAAATGCGCTGCTGTTGCAGATTACAAGCCTGAGACTGCTTCCATTACCAAACTACCAAAAAGTGCTGTTGAGAGCCTTAATCTTGTTAGCACACCTGATATATTACAAGAACTTGGCAGCTTAAAGAAACCCAATCAAAAACTAATTGGTTTCGCTGCCCAAACTGATGATTTGATAGTTAAAGCTCTTGATAAATACAAGCGCAAGAACCTTGATCTGATTTGTGTGAATTATATCTCGGTAGCAGGTTCGGATGAAAGCGAGATTACCATTATAGGCAAGCTTCCCGGACAAGTAACTCTACCTGAAGCAAAAGAGTCAAGCTACATCACCATTAAGGGTAGCAAGTTCAGCCTCGCCCATAGTATAGCTGATTGCATAAAGTCCTTATGAAAGTAATCCTTATCACAGGCGCAAACGGGCAGATAGGGAGCTTCCTTGCACGTTCATACCATAGCGAAGGGTATCACCTTGTTATGCTGTATCATGAGCGTAGTGATCGCTTAAAGAGCTTTGAGAACGACGACAAGTGCTATCTGGAAGCTGTTGATTTAACCGATTTCGAAGCTGTTCAAACGGCTATTGCTAATTCCTTCGTGCGTTTCGGGCAATCTCCAGATGTAGTGATACACTGCGCAGCAGTTAGGAGCTATGACGCAATGGCACTAGCCCAAGGCGATCCTGATACTTTCAAGGAAGTCCTGGATATCAATATCCATAGTGCTTACCATATCCTAAAGACAACTCTGCCCGCCATGCTGGATAAGCAATATGGTCGCATAGTAATGTTTGGTAGCGATGTAAGCCGCAAGGGTCTAAAGAACGGAAGTGCTTATGCAGCAGCCAAAGCAGCTATTATCAGCTTAGTCCAGAGCACCGCTCTTGAAGCTATCGGTACAAATGTAGCGATTAATGCTATCTCTCCTGCCCCGGTAGAAACAATCCTGGAAGAAGACTATAAAGGCGATTACCTGGAGTTTCGCCGCAGCTATTTTAGCAACTACCTGAATAGCCATCCCGGTGCTAAGCTTATCGCTAAAGCGGAGATAAAGAGGGTAGTGGATTTACTAATATCTCCGGACATGTCTTGCCTAAGCGGTCAGGAGATATTCTTAAAAGGAGGTGTATTTTGATAAACATACGTATATATCTGGCAATTGCCTTATGCCTGCTGATTACAAATGTATTAGCAGTTCCCTTTATGGACGGAGAAAAGCTGACTTTTGATGCCAAGTATGGAATCATTAAGGCTGCTGAAGCTACCATGGAAGCTAGCAGTTCATCTTATCAGGGAAAACCAGTTTGGCACCTATCAACAACTGCAAAAACGCATAGCTTTTTCGACAAAGTGTTTAAAGTGAGAGATAGAGTAGAATCATGGTGGGATAAAGAATCCCTTTTACCCTACAAGTTTTCCAAGAACTTACAGGAAGGTAATTACAAGCAGCACCGCGTTCATATTTATGACCACAGTGCCAAAAACACTACTTACCAAAGATGGGATTTTGATAAAAGCAGGTTTGATAATTCCGTTATGGACATACCCGGTGATACGCAAGACATCCTAAGTGCCTTTTATGCTGTCCGAAGCATGCCGTTGGTAGTTGGTAAATCTGTGTTTCTAAACATCACTGCTGATGGTAGGATGATGAGAACCGAAGTTGTGGTTCACCGCCGCGAAATGCAAAAAACCATCTTTGGTAAAGTGGACTGCCTGGTAATAGAACCCAAGCTTCGAGGCGATGCGGTTTTTAAACAAAGTGGGAGAATCCTGATCTGGATAACAGATGACGATTACAAAATCCCCGTGCGGATGGAAAGCAAGATCACCATAGGGAGCTTCGTGGCTACCCTTAGAAGTGCATCTCAGGTTCCTTTAAAAGTAAAGTAATGACCCCAGATCTACTTAAGCTTTCATCCTACGATTACTCTCTCCCCAAAGAGCTTATCGCACAGCAACCAATCCCTGAGCGCAGTGAATCACGTCTTATGCATGTGCAGCGTAAAGCAGGGACTGTAGAGCATCGTAAGTTTAGCGATATTCTCCAGTTACTTAATGCCGGAGACGTTTTGGTAATAAACAGCAGCAAGGTGTTCCCCGCCCGTCTGTTTGCCACCAAAGAGAACGGAAGCATAATCGAGGTATTACTCCTGCATCAGCTCGAAGAGCAGCTCTGGAAATGCATGGTGTCCCCCGGCAAAAAGCTCAAAACCGCTCAGTGGCTACATTTTTCCGATAACCTGAAAGGCTACGTAAGCCAAGGTGATAGCGAAGGCTTGCGGGAGATCCTTTTCGAAAGCAGCCACCCTTTCTGGGACGAAATTTACCGCATAGGTCACATCCCGCTTCCGCCATATATTGCCCGCAATGATAATGCCCTGGACCATAATCGCTATCAGACCGTTTATGCCAAAGAGCTGGGTTCCGTAGCAGCACCCACCGCAGGCTTACACTTTGATGCTGAACTACTGAGCGCATTATCGGACAAAGGGATCATTATCGCCGAGGTCATCCTGCATGTTGGGATCGGCACTTTCCGCCCGGTTAAGGCAGATACTATCACAGACCACGTTATGCATGCCGAGTTAGCCACCATCCCGGAGAGCAGTGCCCATGCAATTCAGCTAGCCAAAGCAGAACACCGCAGAGTGGTTTGTGTGGGCACCACCAGTGCCAGAAGTGTGGAAAGCTTTTGGAGTGATGGAGTTATGCACAGCGGTTCCAAATGGACTGATATCTTTATATATCCCGGAGTGGAGTTCAAAGTTGCAGACGCCATGATCACGAATTTCCATTTACCCCAATCCACCTTGCTGATGATGATCTCATCATTTGCTGGCTACGAGCTGATTATGCATGCCTATCGCGAAGCAATAGCAAACCATTACCGCTTCTTCAGTTATGGGGATGCCATGTTTATAGAGGATTAATATGCGAAGCTTTTACTATTACGACAAGATTGATAGCACTATGAGTGAGTATCTGCGGCTGCGGGAACTTAGCACCGACCCTATCTGCGTTCGCGCCGGTACCCAGAACGACGGCATTGGCAGAGGCGACCACATCTGGATTTCCCCTCCCGGAGGCTTGTGGTTCACATTTGATCTGGTAAGCACCAACGCCACTCCCTCTTTTGCATTGTTTACCGGTTTTTGCCTGCATCACTGCTTAGGAATACTGTTTCAGCCCTTGCAAAACGAGCTTAAAATCAAGTGGACAAACGACATCATTTTTGATGGCAAGAAGCTTGGTGGCATCCTGTGCCGTTATCAGCCCAGCAAGAACCTCTACACCATCGGTATTGGCATCAACACCAATAACGATATAGATCCAGAGCTTGGCAAATTCGGTGCCATCAGCCTGAAGCAAATATTGGGCTTCGAGATTTCCAACACCTTTCTGTGCCGTGCCTTGATTAAGGGCATGGAGGGTCAGTGCAGTGCCAGATCATCCAACGTAAACTATCTCACCTATTGCAACAACCACCTCTTTGGAAAAGGTAGATGGGCACATATCGAGATCAGCGGTTTGGAAATCAAAGCTGAAATACTTGGGATAGATGCCAGCGGAGCATTGCTTGTCCGCAAAGAAATGGGTGAATTTATAAGTGTTCACACCGGCTCTATCATAGACTTTATAGATTATCATTTGCCATGACTCTATTCGTATAACCTATTGATATCAGAATTGATACTTAACTTCACACTTTATTAACCTAGGAAGGATTATGTTGATCTTGAATAAACCAGAAGGGCTAATCGATCATGCTACAAATTTTGTGGATAAGAGCTAAACAATCGTTATAACGAATAGCGGACATTGCTAGAAGAATTGCTTATAAGTTATTCCTAATCATCTGTGTTTAGGATGGTGATTTGATCGGCGAATTGCTTGCGTAGATCTGCAATATGCTTACTAATAATGAACTCTTTCTCTATCTGCTGAAGGCGGTTGGAAAGGCTTTCTTTGATATCATCAAAAGGTATGTATGCTGCTTCTTTTCTATCATTTACCATTATAATATGAAAGCCGTAGGAGGATTTGAAGGGTTGGCTGATCTCCCCTACTTTGAGAGAGAAAGCTACTTCTTCGATTTCACTTATCATCTTTCCCTTGTGAAACCAACCTAAATCTCCACAAGTTGCATGGCTGGGACAATCGGAGCATGTCTTACTGATACGGTTAAAATCATCTGCATTGTTGATTTGTGCACGGACTTCTTTTACTCTTTGTTCAGCATCTTTACCAAGCCTAATCAGGATATGCGAGCAACGAACACATTCTCCCCGCAGGAAGATCTCCTTTTGCTCATCATAGAAATCGTGTAGTTTCTGCGGGGTTACGTGCAAGAGATCAGCACTAAGTGATTGCATGTATTTCTTAATCATAAGTTGGCGGTTTAGCAGAAACTCCAGCTCATCAGCACTTAAGTCCTGGATGGCTTCACTTGTTAAGCCAAGGGGCTCCTCCTGATCAAGCAAATCGAGGAGCGCGTTGTCATATTCTATCTCGGATACCACAAAGCCGGATTGTTTTGCTTTGCCATAAAGCAAACATCTATCAATGAGGTGTTCCAAAGCAATATGTAAGTTTTCTTGGTTAACAGCCTTTTTCATCCGCATACACTCACGCTGCATGTCCCTCATGCTTATCTCAGTATCAAATACTTTTGCTATGATTTGCATTGTCATCCCCTGTTAGTGCGATCTCAATTTGATTCACCACTTCAGATATTTTAACTTGAGAATCCATCAATGTCAAATCAAAAATATTCTTTCGATACCAGGTTGTTTGACGCTTGGCATAGTTCCTATGGTGTTGGGCAGCTAAGGTGCTGCACTCTTCAATGGTGTTATATCCTTGTAGATAAGGTATATACTCCTTGTAAGCAAGGCTGTTTAGTCCCGGGGAAAGCTGATTATATCCCAGCTCAAACAAGTGCATTATTTCCTCTATCAAGCCCATGGATACCATCTCTTGCAGACGGTTGTTTATTCTTTTATACAGCAATTCTCTCGGGATGTCCATCAGAATGCGGAAAACTTTATAGGGGCTTATCTTGATTTGGTTTTGCCAATGTTGGCTGATAGAAACGCCTGTTCCCAAGGTTACTTCCAAGCCTCTGAGAATCCTTTGGCGGTCATTAGCACTTATCTTTTGCGCGTATTCCCGATCTAGTGCCTTAAGCTTTGCATACATTGCCTCTAAACCGTAGGTTGCTAATTGCTCTTTCAGGTTTTCCCTTATGTCACCTGAGATATCCGGCAGCTTACATAGCCCATCCAGCAGACTTCGCACATACAAGCCGGTTCCGCCACAGATAATGGGGATCATGCCTTTGGCGTGTAAGTCTTTTATGATGGTTGCTGCCTGATTTGCGAATTCACCTGCATTAAAGACCTGATCTGGAGTAATAACATCAATGAGATGATGGGGGATTAAAGCTCTTTGTTCAGCACTAACCTTTGCAGTGCCGATATCCATAAACTTGTACACCTGGCGGGAATCTGCAGAGATAATCTCTGTTTTTAGTGCTTCGGCAAGCTCTATCGCAAGACCTGATTTACCGGAAGCAGTTGCACCTTCTATAACCAGAATGGGGATCATAGAATGCGTTTGAACTTCTTCTCGAAATCGCTGGTGGGCATTTTGATAATCAAGGGACGCCCGTGGGGGCAAAAGTATGGAACGTGGCAGGCAAAGAGGTCATTGATCAGGCTGAGCATCTCTTTGCGGGAGAGCTTATGGTTTGCTTTTATGGCTGCTTTGCAGGCAATGGATTTTGCCAGACTATCACGGAAATCGTTGTTTACTTCCAGTTCGTCTTCCAGAGTTTTAAGTATCTCTACAAATACTTGTCCGCCTTGAAAATCACCGAGTTCAGCAGGTATCTCTTCTATCACCAAGGAATCACCGCTGAATTTCTTAAGTACGAAGCCGATCTTTTCTAATAGTTCTAGGTTAGCTTCGATAAGTTCACTAGTTTGGGAGGCGATGTAAGGCGGGATGTCTATCACCAGCGGAATAATCAGCTTTTGCCGCATTGCAGGTGTCCCGGAGGTGCGGTGGATCAGCTTTTCGTAGATTATCCGCTCGTGGGCTGCATGCTGATCTATAATCACCAATCCATCTTCCACCTGGATAAATATGTAAGTGTTATGCAGCTGCCAGGGATTGATATAATCCTCTTCATTTTTAAGCAGGATACTGTATGGTAGCTTGTCATTGGGAAGGTCAGTAAATATCTCTGGGGCTTCTTCATCCACTATATCGGGGTTGTAAATCGGGATGCTTTGCTCTTTCTTTTGAGGTTCGCTCCTGAACAGATCATCCTGATACAGATTGCTCAGCTCTTTCTTATATTCGGAGTAACGTGGCACTTCCACCGTCTTAAGAAAGATGTCGCGTTCCAGCGGAGTAGTGGGCTGAGGAGTAGTAAAAGCTTGAAACTTGGACTTGGCAGAGGCGAATTTATCTTCCTCATACTTGCGCAGAGCCATGGTGATGGTTTCAAAGATCAAACCATGCACCAGATTGTTTTCGCGAAAGCGCACCTCAAGCTTAGCAGGATGCACGTTAACGTCTATTTGCTCGGCAGGAACCGTAAGGAAGAGTATATAAGGCGGGGTGCTGCCTTTCTGCCAGGCTCTGGTTTTTACGATAAAGGGCTCGTATGCAGCCTTAATGCTGTGTTTTACGGTTTTATCACTGATAAAGCGTCCATTGATGAAGGCGTATTGGGCATCAATCAGTTTATCTCCTCTATCTTCCAGCCCAAAGATGTAACCCGTTAGCAAGTAGCCTCCATTAGCCCCGGACACTGATATGATATCATCGCTAAAGAATGAACTACCAAAAACCTCGCTCATACGGTGATTTCTATCTTCGGTACCTATGTAAGATAGCTTCTCGCGTCCGTCTATCACCAGCTTGAAGCTTATGGATGGATAGAGTATTGCCTGGTAGTGGATGTATTTTAGCACATAGCGGGTTTCCACAGGTGCACTTTTCAGAAACTTACGTCTGGCAGGAAGGGTCTTGAACAAACCTCTAACCGTGATGGCCGTGCCAAGATTAGCCGAGGTCTTGCTTACATTGGTCAGCTTACCGGCGTGGAACTCAATCACCGTTGCCATATCTTCATCTTTGCTTCTGGTAACCAAACTTAAGCTTGAAACAGAGGCTATGGAAGGTAAAGCCTCTCCCCTGAACCCAAGTGAACCGATATGGATGATGTCTTCCACGGTTTTTATCTTGCTGGTTGCATGCCGCTCAAATGCTAACAGTGCATCGTCGCTACCCATACCCGAGCCGTTGTCCAATATACGGATCAGGTCTTTGCCGCCGTTTTCAATAACTACTACTATATTATCAGCTCCGGCATCAATGGCATTCTCCACCAGCTCTTTCACCACCGAAGCGGGTCTCTCTATCACTTCTCCGGCAGCTATCTTGTTGCGAACATCTTCGGATAGGATGTTTATCAGTTTCATGCTTTCCTAATAGCTAAAGATGCTTCCGTTGGTAAACTC
>CAYSGM010000098.1:0-11254 GCA_964430595.1 uncultured Candidatus Cloacimonas sp. | reverse complement strand
AACAAAGAGAAGGGCATCACCATTATACTGGTAACCCATAATCCCGCATTGGCAGAAATTGCAAACAAAACGGTGCAGCTACAGGATGGGCATGTAGTTCAGGCATAAGGCGCATGCGTTTCAGGCGTTAAAACCGCACATCTGTGCGCTCAACTGTGCGGAATAGCACACTTATTCGATTAGGGCAAGCTGCTTAACCACCCCATTTCATTCTTCTTAGAGCATTCTATCTATCTATACAATAGGGGATTGCAGCTCGCATACTGATCAATAACTCTCCAAATTGGGCTTTGGCACTTCTTTTGCTCTTAAGATAGGCAATCTTATCTTGAGGAGAAGAAAAATGAAAAGATCAGCATTGCTTGTTTTGCTTTGGAGTTTACTAACCCTGCTTAGTGCTCAGTTACTTGTGGAAGGTTTCGAGAATAACTGGCCACCTGAAGGCTGGTTGCTCCATAACGCCGGAAGTGGCAACATCTGGGAACAACAGACCTCTTACACAGGATGCAGTGAAGGAACACACTGCATGATTTACCGTTACAGTTCCACCCAGGCAGCCAATGCCTGGGCTTTCTCCGCAGGCATCCCCATGGTTGCAGGTAGGAACTACAGAGTGGAGTTCGATCAAAAAGTGCAAAGCAGTGGATACCCAGAACAACTGAGAGTAACCCTCGGCACCGCCCAAACCGTCGCATCACAAACCTACACTATGCTGGATTACTCTTCCCCAGGGTTAACCAATATGGACTATATTACCCGTGTATCCAGCGAGTACCTGTGTTTGGAATCGGGCACCTACTATATGGGCTTTAACTGCTACTCCCGCAGAGATATGTTTGTTCTTTACATAGACAATATCCTGCTATATGAGACCATACCCAATGCTGCTCCTGATTTTGCCAATTGCGTTTATCCGGCGAATGCTTCTACAAGTATAATGCCAGATCCCATCCTTGCATGGTCTGCAATATCCGGTAATGTAGATGGTTACTACCTGAGCCTGGGAACAAACAACCCACCTTCCAATGTAATAAGCAATCATCAGTTGATCATTCCTATCTGTGCAACACCGCAATTGCAGTATGATACGGTATATTATTGGCAGGCAATCCCCTTCAACGAATTCGGTATCACCCAAAACTGCCCGGTGTGGAGCTTTACCACAGGTTCTGACCCAACTGTTAGCAGCTTTCCCTACACAGAGAGTTTCGACATTTCATTACCCCCCTACGGCTGGCATAGCAATCCTGAAGAAGGCACCTGGAACTGGCTTCATAAACCCATTACAACTACGTATCCACAGCTTCCTCCTCACTCCGGAGCAGGTATGGCTTGCTATGACATCAATGGTTCTAGTGAGGACGATTCTGCCATATTAGTTAGTCCGCCAATTTTGGCAGACCCTGCTACCTACATATACAGCTTATCATTGTGGATGATAAGAGAATTAGTACTACCGGGATACCCCGATCGGATCAATATTTACTATTCCACTCAACCGGATATGAACAATGCTCCCATCCTGCTCCAGACGTTTCATCGCTCCGTCTACTTGGAACCAAGTGGCGAACAAATCGCAGGATGGCACGAGATATTGCAGGGCGGATTGCCCTTCAGTGCCGGAAATCAGAATTACATAATCATCGAGGCAGTAAATGGTAACGGAGGCAGTATCTATGTGGACGATCTCACAATCTCCCGGGCTCCCATGCCGCAGGTTCCCCTTGCCTGTGTGTCTCCAAGTCCCCTCCCCAATAGCCTGAACCAACCTGTAAATACGAACCTTTCCTGGGAGCCCGGGGACGAGATCACGGATGGCTACAGATTATATCTGGGCACCAACAATCCGCCCTCCAACATGATTAATGCTCTGGATTTGGCAGCATTGCAAAGCTATACACCAGCCCTGCCTTTTTCCTATGATACGGTGTATTATTGGAAAGTGGTGCCTTATAACGAAATTGGGTCTTCATTGAACTGCCCGGTCTGGAGCTTCACAACCGGCTCACTTCCTGCTGTTTCGGTTTATCCTTACGAGGTGGATTTCAGCACATATCTACCCTCAGGCTGGAGCATGGCAGGGGTGGGAACAAATAACTGGAGCCAAAGCTTCAGCCTCTCTGCGGGTGGCACATCCCCGGAAGCAAAGCTTAGCTGGTCTCCCCAATTCACCGGCATAAACCGCTTACAGACTGCAATCCTGAACACTAGCGGCATATCTGCCTTACAGCTAAACTTCCTCACATACTACGACCATTACAACGGTGCATTCGAGATTGGCGTGGCAACTCGTCATGGAGCAGGTGAGTGGACAGTGGTGTGGAGTCACACAAGCAGCACTTTACCCGCGGGGCAGATCTCGCTCTTGCTGCAAAACTCCGATATCGGGCAGCCTGATACCCAGGTATGCTTCTATGCCAGTGGCGATTCGTATAACATGAACTTCTGGTATCTGGATAATATATCTTTCACAAACGCCGGGGTGGGCACTCCGCAAAACCTGACAATCTCCGCCACAGAAGCAGGCTTACTGCTTACTTGGGATGAAGTGGCAGAGGCAAGTGGCTACACAGTGTGGCAAAGCTCTTCACCATTCCTAGCCTTTGATCCCATAGCTCAGGTGAACTGGCATAAGGTAAACCTCGTGCCGGTTATGGCTGCATCGCTACTCATCGATTCCTTCGATGCAAAGGCTTTCTACCGGGTAACTGCTATTAGATAAAGCCATACATTACTCCCCAACTCCAAACAAACAGGCATAGCCTGAGAGGGACAGAGGAACAAGCTTCTCTGTCCCTTGCTTTTAATAATTGACAGAATTTCATCCTTTCAGGCAGATGGCAGCAGCGGTTGAACCCGCATGAATACAGCATAATCTATCAGAGAGGACTACATGCAGAAAACATATATTATCGGACACCGCAATCCCGATACGGATTCAGTATGCGCGCCCTATGCCTACACCTGGCTAAAAAAGACCATCGATCCCGAAGGCATCTACATTGCCGGCGTGCTGGGCAACCTAAACCCCCAAACCGAATTTATCTTCAGCAAGCTTGGCATAGAGCCTCCCGCGTTACTGCGTGATGTATGCCCCAAAGCGGAAGACATCATGAACACCAACATCTGGACTGCCAATGCCAACGATCCTGTCGGCTTGGTTACCAAGCTGATAGACGAGCATCACATCCGCACCATTCCGGTCACCGATGCCGATGGTAACTATGCGGGCTTGGTAACCGTCATGGGTTTGGCGCAATACTTTATGCCCAAGCCTTACGAATCCCGTCCTTATTACACACTGCGTCCCGAGAATTTCACCAAGGTTATCCCCGGCTGCTTCCTGAAAACAGGCACCGTGCAGGAATTTGAAACCCGCCTGATGGTGGGAGCCATGGCGTTCGATACCTTCATTCTGCGTCTTAAACAAAGCATGGCAGATCACAATCATCCATTTCCCGTGCTAATCGTGGGCAACCGCCCGGACATCATTGACTATTCCCTAAAGCAGGATTTCCCCGTGCTTATCCTCACCGGCATGAGCCATGAGGAGTGTAACCTGCTGGAAACAACTACCTTTAATGGCTGGATATATCTCTCTGATGTGGATACCGCCGAGACAATCCGCCTGCTGCGCACCAGCATCCCGGTGAAAGCCATTGCTAATACCACCCAGCCTGTGCTAAAGCCCACAGATGGCTTGGCAGCGATCAAGAAGACCATGATGAAGCTTGATCACCACGGACTTGCTGTGCTGGATGGCAAGAAACTGCTTGGCTTGGTTAGCAGTTCCTGCCTCATCGATCCGCCCAAACACAAGGTGATTATGGTGGATCACAACGAAGCCTCGCAATCCGCAGAAGGCATTGAACAGGCAGAGGTTATCGAGATTCTGGATCACCACCGCCTGGGTGCCATCCACACCACCAATCCCATCTATGTGTATGCCCGTCCCTTGGGCAGTAGCTGCACCATAGTGTATAAACACTTCCGCAACGCGGGGATTACGCCCCCCGTCCATATAGCTGCCATGCTGCTTTCCGGCATTCTGTCCGATACCATCATCCTGCGTTCGCCCACCACAACCTCCCACGACATCAAGGCTGCCGAAGCCCTGGCTGAGATTGCCAAGCTGGATATTCAGGAGTGGGGAACCGATATCTTCCGTCATGCAGCATCACTCACCTCTGCCAATCCCGATCTGGCAATTACCTCGGATTTCAAAATCTACACCGAGCATGGCTATCGGGTGGGCATTGCCCAAATGGAGGTTATCACCCTGAATGACCTTCGCACTGTGGAAAAAGACTACCTGGAAGCCCTGATGCGCACGCAGCAGAAATATGCCCTGGATTGGACTATGCTGATGATAACCGATATTATTGAAGAAGAAAGCCTCTTGCTTTGCACAGAATTCAGCCTTGCAGATCAGCTAAAATACAGCCGACTGGATGAATTTACCTTCCACCTGCCCGCAGTGCTTTCCCGCAAGAAGCAGTTACTGCCGGAGATCTTGCACGCGCTAAGCCAATAAAGCCCTTATCAATAATAGGTAATAGTGCGCGTTCTGCTTTCTATCAAATTGCCGCTCTGGTACTTGTCCCTTTTTGTCCAATTACCCTTTTTATCGTATTCGTAGCTAACAAACATGGGCACATCATACTTGGATTCTTCAGGAATGGTGGTTCTTACAGTCATGTTGCCATGCTCATCATAAGCTGTTTTCCAGGTTCTACTGCTGCCGTCTTTACGAAAATATGTATGATCAATCTCCAAACCCTGTGAGTCGTATTTACGTATTATACTGGGGCTTAGCGAATCCGGCATCGTGAATTCCCTCATTTCCAGCAGCTTATTCTTTTTGTCATAGTCCGATACCTTAAACTGCCAGATATTCATATCCTCACCGTAACTATTCTCGCGGATCAGCTTGCCGGCTTTATTATAAATGTATTCGGTGGCATCCAGCAAGCTGCCGTCAAGCCCCATACTCTTTCTCCAAGTGATTTGCCCGGTAGCGTTGTAGGTAAACTCCTCATAATCGGAACCTATAGTATCTTCATTTAGCTTCTTTTCTAACAATCCGCGGTCATTGTAAGTGTAGGTGCTTCTGTAAATCTCCTCGCCCTCATCATTGCTCTCAATCCTCAGAATCAGCCTACCTTTGTTGTCATAAGTATAAACGCCACCCGCGGTAAAATATTCGGGATCACCTGCAATGGTGGATACCAGATAGCCCTTGGGGTTAAAGCTCATCGCTCCTTCAATGCTTTCCACACTCTTCACTTTCCCCTTAAGCTCATATACCTGCCAATCAGTTTGGGCTTCCGCAGCAAGCAGCACACATATCATAACCAGTAATCCTGTCAGGATCATGCTTCTATTCATGGTTTCACCTCACATGTTTAGTGATCACCACAGTGCTTAGATTTATCTGGCTGTCAATAAGATTTTCGCATCCACAGATTGCATCAATATCGATTTTGCATCCGGCAAGAGCACCTAGAACCTATAACCAAAGTTCGCCCTTGGCTCGCATTTATACTTAGGCTTACCGTTCTCTATCTCCGCAAATGAATCCGGGAAGTTAGTATTAACAGGCCAGAAGGTTACTCCCAAAGCGGGATCAAAGAACCAGCGTTTCTTAAAGAACTCCAGGCGGTAGCCCACGGTTGCCTGTATATAAAGTTGAAATCCATCTTGTATCTTGTTATCATCTGCATCATAGAACCGTTGCAGAAAGGGCGTTGCCACTGCAGCAGCAAACGCTTTCTTCCACAGGAAGCGCTGATATCCCAATCCTACCCCAACCGCTAAAACCTTCCCGGGATAAAATTCCTCGGAATCCCCGTATGTCCCCAAGGGTTCATAATATGTCCACGTGGCAGCTTCCACCAGAATGTTATCCTTCGGACTTAGCCGGTAACCATAGTTCAATTGTCCGTAATACACGGGTTTGCCCGTATCAATATTCCCTAAAAGGAACAGCGAGCTTCCGATGGAATGCCTCCAGATAGTATCTGTATCGTCCGTATTCTTGCCAAATGCGGAAGTGGCACACAAGCATATCAGTAATGCTAATATCAGGTTAGTTCTTGTCATTTTCGTCCTCGTTATGTTTTTTGGGTTTAAAGCTTTTTATCACCGCATCACTTAGGTGGCGCAGCATCTTCTTATATTCCAGGGCAAAGAGCTGCATTTGGAATTCACTCATCTCTGCTGATTTTTCCTCTAACATCTTCTGATAATCCGGGCAATTCTGGGTTTTCACCACCTTGTCCAGATTCTGCATTAATCCCTTAATAGATGACCACAATGTGATGGCAATCTCCACCGCGCTGAAGTCCTTGCGCAAAATCCCCTCTTCCAGAGCTACCTTAATGGGTGCGCACAGGGTTTCCCAGAACTTGTTGTATTGGCTGATATAGTCCTGATACCCTTCCAGGCTTACAAAATCCATCCCTGCGGTGGATTCCTGAGAGCTAAGCAGCTCGTATTGCGCATTGAACTCACTGTAAAAGCCAATGTATGCCTCCACGATCATGCTTATCTTGTCATCTGCCGATTCCACCCCGGACATGCTGGTTTCCAGAAGTTCGGTCAACTTGCACAGCACTCCACTCATCACATTTAGGATAATTTCCTCTTTGTTCTTAAAGTAAACGTAGAGGGTTGCCTTGCTAAGTTCAGAGCATCCCGCGATATCTTCCATGGAAGCATTCACGAATCCCTTTTTCAGGAATATCTTCGTGGCGCAATCCAAAATAACAGCTCTGCGCTGTTCTTTTTCCCGTTCTTTACGTTCTTGAATTCCCATTGTTATTCTCCTTGTTACTGGCGGTAATATCCTGACCGCTGGTCAATGATTTAACGGTAGTTAATTCGGTCAAGCCTTTTTTTTTGCACTGCCACCTGAAACCTGCCACCTGAAACCTCCTCCCTCACTCACCCGCATGCAATCCGAAACACATCTGACCATGAGCTCACCATGGATTATCATGGGGAGATCATGGGCAGATCCCGGGCAGCACATTTTCGGATAGCAAGGGAGGTGTAGGGAAACAGATTGTTGTTGACGGCATTTCTATAGAAATAAATACTGGATTTATAACTAACAAACGGAGATATATGAAAATGCCGGATGTCCGATGGAAACAAAGGTTTAGTAATTATTTAAACGCTTATAAGCTCCTTGGTCAAGCGGTATTACAGAGTAATCTAAGCAGATTGGAAACCGAGGGTCTGATCCAACGCTTTGAATACACCTTTGAGCTTGGCTGGAAAACCTTGAAAGATTATCTGGAAGAAAAGGGGTTTGCGGAGATAGTTGGCTCTAAAGATGCGATACGCCTGGCTTTTACCAATGGCATCATTAGCAATGTATAAGTGTGGATGCAGATGATCAAGGATCGGAACCAAACTCCCTATCTGTACGACAAAGCCGTTGTTAAGCGGATTGCCGGAAACGTGGTAAACAAATATTATCCTGCCTTCACCGAGCTATCCGAATTCCTGAAAGATAAGCTGTAATGGCAGATAGCACCACGAAATACGGAATTAAAACAGAGCATTGGACCGCAATACTATCCATTGTGTTTGATCGAACAAATAAGCAAAACCACTATCCAGTAGTGATATTGATGACCGAAAAAAAGATTTTCAAGGAGGTATCCATGAACTGGACAAGAATCCTATTGTGCATCATCATTTGTTTGGGATGCAGTTTTTGCCTTAATGCCATGACCATTACGGTTGGAACTGGCACAAGTAGCGGCTATTCGCCCATGATTAGGACATCGGTGTACTCTACTTATGAGAGTATCATCACGCAAACTGAACTTGCCTATGCCGGCAATATTCGCCAAATCTCATTTGAGAAAGCCAGTGGCAGCAATGTGAATCCCATCCAAAATGTCACTATCTATCTGAAGCATACCGCAGCAACTGATCTGGCTACCGGGGTATATTCCACCACAGGCTACACGCAGGTCTATACCGGCAATTTTACCAATGATGTCACTTCCGGCTGGGTAGGTGTATTGCTTTCTACCCCATTTTATTACAATAATGTCGATAACCTGCAAATCCTGATTGTAAAGGGTATGCAAACTGCGCTATCCTCGAGCGTGGCTCCGAAATAAACTTACACCTCAACAACGCCAACCTACCGCACCCGCTTTGCTACCTCCAGTACAGCTCAACCTACCAATCTTACCCGCAGCTACACGCGCTGCAATATCCGGCTGGAAATGACGTTCCCGGTATTCAGTGTATATCCTACTGATGTGGACTTTGGGGTGCAAAACACCGGTACTGCCATTTCGCCTGTAACAATCACAGTTACAAACACAGGTGAAGAGCCATTACAGATAACTTCAGCGCTATTATCCGGAGATGATGTCTTTAGCTTAACCTACACTAATACATATCCCATAGAAGTGAATCAAGGCGCCGAGTTTTCCTATGAAGTGGAGTTTCATCCAGTGGCTACAGGAACTTTTACGTCTGAGCTATTGATTACGGACAATTTATCCCGCACTCCTCATGCGATCCCTGTAATAGGGAGTGCAACCAGAGTCTCCTGGTCGGAAGCGATTTCCAATCCCTTTGCCTGGGATACGGCTGATCCTGTAATAGAGTTTATAGTTCCTTCCACTTCCGCCGTCTGGTTCAGTTATACGGATAAGCTTGTTGAATACTCAGCAATCGAGCCAAATCTAACTGCAAGTTCTGTAAACCTGCAATACAGCCTGAATAACGGCACATCCTGGATGGATTTGCTTAACCAAGCTCCCTTTACGGGGACATATCTTTGGCAAATTCCCTTGGTTAACAATTCCGTAAACACCAGATTAAAACTGCAAGTTAGTGACAGTTTTGGTAATATGAGTGAAGTGCTGCGTAGTTTCCAAATCAATCAGTATGCCGATCTTACGACACCTGAAAACTTAAGCTTGGATATTCAAGCGCAAAATGCTGTTCTCACTTGGGAACCCACCACTACAAACGTGCTTGGTGACCCTATAACGCCGGATTTTTACCTGGTTTTCTTTAATGCACACGCAGTGGATGATCCTGCTCATTACTATTTCCTGGACTATACTCCGGATTTAACTTATACGCACAATGGGGTTGCCCGTTTTAGCCCGCGGATGTTTTATCACATTGTGGCATATAAGGACTATTCCAGAGCCGGTGCTTCCTCTCTTGCAGCAATCAGAAATGGAAACAAGAGGAATATCACCTATCCCGAACTATTAGAAATGCTATCCGGAGGTGTAAAATGAAGAGAGTGGTATTAGCTTTAGCATTATTAGTAATGGCTTATGGTCTAATCACACAGGTAACTCCCTTCATTAGTAATATCAGGGTTTCCCAACGGACTGATGGCTCTAAGCTTGCAGATATTTACTATGACGTTACTGATACAGACAGTGATTCACTCTGGGTAGTAAGCGTAACTGCAACAACTGATAACTGGGTAACGGAAGTTCCACTCTCATCCACAAATGGTGATATTAGTGGTGATTGTGGTATTTCTGCCATATCCCCGGGGATGAATAAACACATCATCTGGAACGTAGCACAAAACTTCCCAACTAATCATGGAACTAATATGCTGGTGAAGATCAAGGTGGATGAGAATAGCATCCCAACCGGTTTTGTGCAGGTGCAGGGTGGGACATTTAACAATGGAACATCGGATGTAACCCTTAGCAGCTTTTATATTGGCAAGTATGAGCTTACGCAAAGCGAATATCATGAAGTGATGGGCATCAATCCTGCATCCGAATTTGGAGTTGGTGACACATATCCTGTCTATTATGTAAGTTGGTTCAATGTCATCGAATACTGCAACCGGCGCAGTGTCAACGAAGGCTTGATACCCTGCTACAGCTATAGCACTTACGGTACCAATCCTACCGCTTGGCCTGCAGGTTGGAATACAAGTGATGAAACCCATACTAATGTTTCATGTAATTGGGCTGTCAATGGTTATCGGTTGCCAACCGAAGCAGAATGGGAATTTGCAGCTCGGGGTGGTAACTCAACTCATGGTTTTAACTACTCAGGCAGTGATGACATAGACTCTGTAGCTTGGTATATAGCTAATTCGGGTAACACTCAAACCGTGGGCACCAAGACAGCGAATGAGCTTGGCATCTTTGATATGAGTGGAAACGTGTGGGAATGGTGCTGGGACATATATGGCGATTACCCCGGCGGTTCACAAACTAATCCTAAAGGAGCAACAAGCGGGTCTCGCCGTGTGGACCGTGGCGGAAGCTGGAACCTATATGCCGACAACTGCACTGTTTCCAGTCGGGACAACCCCGGTGCGACTTACAGCCTCAACGGTTTAGGGCTGCGACTCTGTAGGTCCGTCCAATAGTATCAAGTGTTTCTTACCTTTGTGTCCATGTTTTCAGTAGCGCACGATGCCGATCCAGCGGAACTTCAGGCTAATGGACAAGCAAACAATAATAACATGTAGAGCAGCATGCCGATGCTGCTGAACCTGAGTAACTATGCTGCTGAACCTTGATGCGCTGGATATATATTATGCGGGGGATTGGGGTTCAGCAGGATTGGCATCCTGCTCTACGGGATTGGGTTGTAGCAGGACTGGCATCCTGCTCTACGGGAAAGGTAACATATGAAAGGTAAAGACACAATTGGTCAGGAGAATCAGAAATATTGCTATGTTTCCCGTAATCTACCTCATCTGTTTGATGTCGGGAAGCCAGTATTTATCACCTATCGTTTGAAATTCACACTCCCTGCAGTAGTAATGAAAGAGCTAAACCAGAGAAAAACTGAGTGGTTCAATGCTATCCAAAACCTGGATGAGGAAAGTAAAAAACAAAGAATAAAGCACAGAGATGCAACATTCTTTGACTGGTATGACAAATTGATCGCCCAATCTGCTGAAACACCGCAAATCCTACACCAACGGGAAGTAACTGATATTATAACAGAATCCTTCCGGTATTTTGATAACCAGCATTATACGCTTATGGCATATTGTGTTATGCCTAACCATGTGCATGTTTTGATTCATCCCCTGTTGCAGGAAAGCGGTGAAATGTACCCTTGTGCGCACATTACATATACGTGGAAAAGATACTCTGCAAATCAGATAAACCGAGTTCTAAAACGTAGCGGCAGCCTTTGGCAGCAGGAATCTTACGACCATCTGGTGAGAGATGAAAGAGAGCTATCTCAAATCTTAGAGTATATTATCGAGAATCCG
>CAYSGM010000097.1:0-11503 GCA_964430595.1 uncultured Candidatus Cloacimonas sp. | reverse complement strand
TCCGTTGGTAAACTCACGGATAATGCTGTTATAGGGCACCAATGCATCAGAGATGTCCTTGCTGTGAGAGATAAGATACAATAAGCGGTTCGCTTCCATATAAGCAGAAGAACTTGGCGGAACGTTCTTAAGTAATCTCCAGGCGTGCTTACGCAATATCCCCAGCTCGTAAGTAAGGCTGCTGTTAAACATGTAATCCGCATTCTCCTGATAAGGGAAGATGTTCTTTTCTTCGCCTTCACGCACATCCCGCCACCGGATGATGGTTTCCTCCGCACTATAACCGCGATACTGATGATCACGGATTATGCGCCTAAGCAAACGGCAATCTGTAGTGGGGATACGATTATGGTTGTCTATATTAAGCTGATTAAGCGCACTTATGTATATCTTTACTTTGCGGTTCGCAGGGATAGATTCTGTTAAGGTATCGTTCAGGCCATGTATTCCTTCCATGATAACCACATTATCCTTACCGAGCTTCACGTAATTATTGCTTCTCCGGCGTACTCCGCGGGTGAAATCGTAATGTGGCAATTCTATCTGATCCCCGTTTAGTAGCTGCGTAAGCTGCATATTCAGGAATTCCAAATCCATCGCATAGATAGATTCAAAATCAAAATCTCCGTTATCCTTACGTGCAGTTTTATCCCGGTTAATAAAGTAATCATCCATCCCAATAACAATCGGCTTGGCTTTACAGGCTTGAAGCTGCACGCTAAGACGCTTGGCGAAGGTAGTCTTCCCGGATGAAGATGGCCCTGCAATAAGTATGAGCTTCACATCTTTCTTGGTAACGATATCAGCAGCGATCTCGGCAATTTTCTTTTCGTGCAGAGCTTCTTCTACCAGAATGAACTGCGATATCTCATATTTATCATTAAGCTTATTGATATCCAGGATATTGTGAACCCTTAATATATCCAGCCATTTATCATGTTCCTGGTGCAGTGCGAACACCTTCTTGGGGATGTTAAAGCCTGTCATTTCTCCGTGCATATCAGATGTAGGGAATCTAAGGATAAAGCCCGGGGCATGATACACAATATCAAAGCTGCGGATCATACTGGTTCTATCTGCAAGAGTGCGAATGAAACGGTCATAATACTTTCCGCATCTGTACACATGCACTGTTTCCTGGTAGTTATACTTCAGGTTCTTCAGGACATCCTTTCTCGCCATGGCATTAAAGATATCTATTGCTTCCTCGGTTTTAACCTCGATGCGATCAATCGGGATGTCCGCTTTCACGATACGGAGCATTTCTTCTTTTATCCGGGCACAATCCTGTTCTGTGAAACGCTCTGTGTTAAATACCTCGCAGAATACGCCATCGCCGATGGAATGCTCCACAACCATGGAGTGCTCGTTACCCATCAGAGTATGCAGGGCTTTCGCCATAATGAATATGGCGGAATCCTGATATATCCTGTTTCCCTCCGGGTGCTTGTAGGTGATGCAGTTTACTAGAGTTTCTCTATCCGGGATGTAATCTTCATTGACATATTCTCTATGGTTTATTTTATAGGACAGAACAAGGTTGCGGTCTATATCCGTGCCTTTTAGTATCTGAGCAATCGAGCGGGGTTTTTCCAGTTCGATTAATCCATGTTTTATGCCGTCTAATCTGATGTCGATAATCATATTGAATTCCTTTCTTTTATGAGAGGGTCAGAAAAAATGATACAGGATTTTAGTCAAGCTAATAGGAAGCGATTCCTATTAAGCAATTCCTGTTAATAATAAGGAAATCTATCATGAAGAAGCTAAGTAAAAAACAGCGTATAAGAAGAGAAATCGGGCATTTCGCAGGGATCATCTTCGCATCTGTGTTCTTTGCCATTGGGTACTCTTGGTTTTTATTGCCCTACAACATGGCTCCGGGCGGGGTTGGCGGTTTATCCCAGATATTGAACCGCTTCTTTGGCATCCCAAACGGTTTGTCCATGATCGCCATAAACATCCCTCTCTTCATCATCAGCTTCATGTTCATTGGCAAGTCCTTTGGCAGTAAAAGCCTGTATGGTATGCTTGTAAGCGCTGGCATGACCGATCTGATCAGCCTGCCCATGCTGCATCGTTTTGGGCTGATCGCAGATCTGGCACCTTATACACATATCTTAAATGGACGAACCATCTACGCAATGCTTGCGCCGGAGGATTTATTCCTTAGTGCCATTGCCGGTAGCGTGATGCTGGGGATCGGATTGGGGCTTATCTTCCGGTTCAGAGGTTCCACCGGCGGAACGGATATTCCCGTAGCACTTATCAAACAGAAAGCCAATATCTCCATTGGGATGGGCTATTATATCGTTGAAACAGGTATTATTCTTCTCGTGGCTTTTGTGATGGGCGATCTTAAGCTGCTTATTTGGGGCTATCTGAATCTATTTATCACCACCAAAATCACCGATCTTGCCAGCGAGGGTCTCCCCTACATCAAAGGTGTGTATATAATCTCGGATGAGGTGGATGAGATCCGCAACGATATCTATGAGAAACTGGATAGAGGCGTAACCTACTTTAAAGGAACCAGAGGATTTAACCAAAGAGATACTAACGTGCTCTTCTGTGTGCTAAACAGACGCCAGGTTCCCATCCTGACCGATATCGTGAAAGAAGTAGATCCCGATGCCTTCATGATCCTTACTGATGTGTATGATGTGCTGGGCTACGGTTTCAAATCCCGCAAGCTAAACTTAAGCGATAATTAGTTCTTGTTGGCATGTAATGCCGATTTTTACCAATGTTTTACTCTTCCTGTAGAACTTGTAGTTAACAAAGAGTTAAAGAGGAAAGAGAATAAAAGAGTGGGGATTAACATATTCCAGAACTTACCGATGCTTACATCCTATACTACCCGATCTTTTATTGTGTTTCACCTTTCCACTTTTCCACTCTTTGACAATTTTGTTGACCAACTCCACACCTCATCCTTCCTAACAATCCGATAATGTGCCAACCGGGGTCTGCCCATGATCTCACCGGGATAAATCATGGTGAGATCATGGGCAAATGGCTTGCAGATGAAGTCCGGATATCTAAGGAACGACGATGGAGCAAAAGATGGATAAGGGCTGCTTGTAAGCGAAAATGAAGCAGTGTATCTGCGAATCGAGATAATTTGGTTGTTGGAGCTTATATTCCCGTGGTTGATGCCAGGGTAACCAGTGCCATGATAGCTTCGAAGATTATCCCGTAATCGTCATCAGTATATTCCACGGTTCTACCGTCCAATCTTTTGGTATAAGGCATCAGGCAGGCAACATCCGCCATGGCGGTGGAATGAAACTCTATTTTAAGGGTAATGGGTTTGTTAAAGGTGTAAAGGGGGATGTTTTGCCTGGTAAGGCTGTTCTGCACGTCTTTTTCCAACTGAGGCTTTACCGCAGCAGAGGAATAGTTCTTGGCGGCAAACTTGGCCACGGCTTCCTTGGTGCACACATATTCCAGCCAGGGCATGGGCTCCTGCATCTCCTGCTGTAGTGCTTTATCACCACTGATCAGGGCTACGGGAACGCTGTGATATCCGGCAAAGGCAGCGTTTATCAGAGCTTCATTCATGCGGATTCCGTTTATCCAGATCTTCTGGATACGGCTGTTGGAATAGGTATGATCCATGTTACCTTTAAGGGTGCCGGTGCCGGCGTGGTAACCAAGAAAGAACACCTTGCTATAGCTGCTGTCGAAGCCGGGCATCATATACGCAGGACGCGGTCCACCGCTTATTAAGGAGATGCGCGTATCTAATGCAGTAATACTATAATCCAGATTATCTCCGCCGGAATGGGAATCGGCGATTACTATTTCCTCTATCTGGCTGCTTTCTGGGCTGTTAAGTATGGCTTCAATAGTATCATTAACATGCTGCTGCATGTTTCGCCGCACGGCTGCGCGATCGGTCTTTTCCTGATCCCAGTTAAAGGTTCCGGGCATGCCTTCCATATCTATGGATATATAGATTTTCATATTAGCTCCTTAGCGACACTTGCGCCGACTATAACGTTGTTCCTTAGTAGAGAAAGGTTTGTGGTAACTGATACACCCTGGGTGGAATCGGATAAGTAGGCAAGGAGATAGGGTGTAAGTTCTTTGCCGTGGATGCCTTTCTGCTTAGCGCTGTTTATGGCATTACTGATGTGCAGGGCGATTACTTCTGAGGGTATTTCGTCTTCTATAGGTACAGGATTTGCCAGTAATATCCCGCTTGGATTCGGATCCAGCATAATCATGCTTCGGTAGATTTCTGCCAATTCTGTGGCATTATCTACCCTATCTATGCTGATACCGGAGGAACGGGAGTAAAATGCGGGAAAGAGGGATGTTTTCCAGCCTATGACGGGGATTCCTAAGCTTTCCATATATTCCATGGTAGCCGGAATATCAAGGATGGCTTTACAACCGGCTGAAACAACAATAACGGGGATTTGGGAGAGTGCCTTCAGATCACTGGAAATATCCAGAGTGTTTTCCCAGCCACGGTGCACCCCACCAATGCCTCCGGTAGCGAATACTTTAATTCCGGCATAATGGGCAAGCAGCATGGTGGCAGATACCGTAGTGCCGCCGCTTAAGCCTTTTACCAGGGCGGTGGGGAGTTCTCGCCTGCCAAACTTATGCAATTCTGCATGGTTTTGCATTTTTTCTTTCAAAATGCTGATTTCTGCTTGTTCCATACCAATATGTGCCACGCCATCAAGGATGATGATTGTGGCTGGTTCAGCTCCGCAATCTCTGCACAGCGCTTCCAGTTCGGATAAAACCTCAAAATTGCGGGGATATGGTAAGCCATGGGTAAGCACCGTGGATTCCATTGCCAGCACGGCAGTGCCATCCACCAAGGCTTTCTCTACCCCGGGCGATACTTTAATGGGTAAAAGCTTGGTTGTTTTTATCATGATACCTATCTTTATTCAGCCAGTCCAGTGAATAAGGGTGGATATCAGCTATCTTTGTGCTAAGCTTGGCTCAGGGCTTTCCTCTAAGATTATCTGAACTTCCACTGGGACAACTCCTGCCCGCAACATACCAATTTCTTTGGCTGCTGCATAGGATAAATCTAAATCTCTGCCACGGGTGAAAGGACCGCGATCATTTACGCGAACGTTAACGGATTGGCCGGTCTGGGGGTTTGTTACCTTGAGGAGGGTTTGAAAGGGGAGGTTTTTGTGAGCACAGGTTAAGGCATAGTGGTCATAAGGTTCGCCACTTGCTGTTTTACGTCCATGGAAGCGTTTCGAATAATACGTTGCCACCATGGTTTCTCCTGGTGGAGCTCCCGGGGGCTCTTGCGTTTGGAGCGAATCTATTACCATATCGCTTTGCGATGTTGGTACAAAGTCGCTGTTTGGACTCGACACTGATTCTGCGATTATCGGTGCTACTAGAAGCAACTGAAATCCCAAAAAAAGGGCGAGCAATTTCTTGCTTTGTTTTTTCATAATTTCCCTGTCTTAATTGATGAGGACACTCTGTTTGCCACGTGAGTATCTGTCAAGCAAAATATCGCCTCTTTCAACGTTACCTACTGTTATGTAGTCAGTTAGGCAAAGCTTGAATGAACAGAAATTTTGCCACCAGGCTGATAACATAGACGTAAATGTGATACGTGATTGATAGCTTAGAATTGTAAAATAAAGGGGAGCTATGTTTGGGAAATCTCTTGACGAAAAAGTGAGATCGCACGATAATGACATAATGGATATATAGCAGAACTTAGGGAGAAACTGATGAAAACAAACCAAGGTTTATTTTTAATCACTGATGTTGGCAGCACTACTACTAAAGCCATTTTAGTGGATAACACAAGCGAAAGCCCCAAGATATTGGGCATTAATCACGCTAATACTACGGTGGAAGCTCCGCTGAATGCTGTTCGTTATGGTGTATTCCACGCCGTAAGCAACCTTCAGAAACAGATTAACACAAATATCCCCAGTCCATCAGCATCTGCTGAGAAGCTGGTTTTTATGGATAACATCAGTTATCTTACCACCAGTAGCGCAGGCGGTGGCTTGCAGATCCTAGTGATCGGCTTAACGCTGTTCGACAGTGCCTCAAGCGCACGCAGAGCCGCTTATGGTGCCGGGGGGATAATCCTGGATGTGTTTGCCATTGATGATAAGCGTAAGGCTGCTGAACAGATGCTTGCCATGCGTAATCTTCACCCGGATATGATATTGCTTTGTGGTGGAACGGATGGTGGCGCATTATCCGGAGTGTTGCGGTTGGCAGAAATACTCCGCATTGCCAAGCCCTTGCCAAAGTTCGCCACTGATGTGAAGATTCCCACTATCTACGCAGGTAATACAGATGCTGCGGAGATGGTTAAAAGGATGATAAGTGATGATTTTGACCTTGTTGTGCTTCCCAATCTGCGTCCTAATATGGAAGAAGAAAATCTGAAACCCACGCAGGAAATGATTCAGAAGCTGTTCATGGAAAATGTGATGGAACGTGCTCCCGGCTACGCAGAGCTAAAACAAAGGGTGAATGCAGAGATACTTCCCACTCCCATGGGTGTGCTGAAAAGCCTGATATCTGCAACAGAGGATGATAAACGTAACTTCTTTGCCTTTGATATCGGTGGTGCGACAACAGATGTGTTCTCCTATATAAAAGGTCACTTTCAGCGCACGGTAAGTGCTAATCTGGGAATGAGTTACAGCGCATTAAACGTGATGGCAGAAGCAGGGATAGAAGCAATTATGAAGCAACTACCCCCCGAGCTCAATGAGACGGAAGTGCGAAACTATATTGGTAATAAAACCCTATACCCAACTTATAATCCAGCAAGCAAAAAAGAACGCAGAATAGAGCATGCCCTGGCGAAAGAAGCCATTCGCAAAGCACTAAATCAGCATCAGGAAATGCACTATAACGGAAAGAAAATCGGTTATCTGGACATACTTAAGAAAGGTGATATTGATGCTTATGAAGAGAAATTTGAGTATCAGGAAAATGAAGATAAATACTATTTCTACCCCAGCGAAATAGATGTATTAATCGGTGCCGGAGGGGTTTTTGCTCATGCTAACAACACCAATCAATGTATAATGATGTTGATTGATAGCTTTGATGCGCATGGGCTCACGGAAATATGGCTGGATAAGGACTTCATTACTCCACATCTGGGTGTGCTAAGCGAGGTGGATGTAAGCCTTGCCAAAAATCTGTTAAACACTTCCTGTATGAAGAAGCTGGCTGTACATGTTCGCCCCCATTTCCCCGATAAAACCAAGAAGGAAGTGTTACAGGTTAACTACACAGAGAAAGGCAATGAGAAGATACTTATGGTGATGCCAGATAACTTTGTGGTTCTTCCTGCTCTAGCAAGTCGTAAGATGGTATTCCAGCCTTTGGGTAAGTGCATATTGAAAGACAATAGCGAGCCGAAAACAATAGAAACGGATCTGATGGTAATCATTGATACAAGATATGACACAAGTGTGTTCAGAGCAGATATAGAGAACGAGATGAAGCTGTATAGTGAAGATTTTGAGATAGAGACTAATGCACGGGTCTTCTGTAACGAAACAACGGAAGAAACAGGTAGCTTCAGCAAAGTGGTGTCCTTGCCTTACAAAGGTGAGATTACCCGGCTTGTAGGAGATAATGTAAGCCCAGATGATGTCGTGGCATGCAATCAGTTCAATCCGCCGAGGTTATTCATTGTTAATCCATTTAATAATATCCCCAATGTCAATGAGAACATGGTGAGGGATTCTTTAACAGTGAGCTGCGGGGACAAGGTGGAATTTGATATGTTACTGAGACATCTGGCGGAGAAACCAAGAGAAGGATATGTAGGACAGGATTTTCACTCCCCCGTGCGGGGACAACTGGAATTGATAGATTATCAGAGCGGGATTCTGGTGCTTTCTGAGTTACAAGACTATAGTAAAAGTCCAGTGCATGTGAATCTTGCAGAGAAGATGTCAACAACACCTAAACTGGCATTGCGCTATCTTAAGAAAAAGCTGGGTGATTTTGTGTATCAAGGTGATTTGTTAGCACAAAGGCTGATGTCCACCGGTAAGGGAGAACCACCTTGCTTTGTGCGAGTTCCTTCCACCGGACAAATAACCGAGATTGACCATGCCGAAGCAATTGTTACCATTCAGTACAAGGTTAACCCGACTAATTATTATGCTCATGTGCATGGAAAGGTGGAAGAAGTGCAAGAAAGCACCTCCATTTCCATAGGTTTTTCCGGAACAAAACTGGAAGGGAAACTAGGGTTGGGAAGCAGAACACATGGGAGCTTTGTATATGCCGCAAGTTTACATGATCTGGAGCTGAAGACACTTACAGACAAAATAGTAGGAATAGATTTCTGTGCTGAGATGAGCTTGTTGAATCGGATCGTATCTGCGGGAGCTAAGGGCTTAGTTTGTCCGGGGATTAATCAGGGTGATTTAGTTGCTTTTATGAAAGGTGAGTTGGGAGTGGTGAATACCGGTAATGAGACTACGCCTTTGTGTCTGATAATTGCAGAAGCCTTTGGAGCAAATAGCTTGAGTGCACCCTTCAGGAACGGAATGATGAAGTTTGATGGTCAGTTGTGCCATCTGGAGCCCCACACCAGAATCAGAGCAGGGGTGGCTAGACCGTATATTTGTTTCATGAATTGACGTTAGAGATAAATAGGTAAGAAACGCGTAAATGAGATAAATGAGTGGATATGAAAGATAAACCAAAAGTTGCAATCGGCTTGAGCGGTGGGGTGGATTCTGCCATGGCAGCACTGATACTACAACAACAGGGATATGAAGTAATCGGATTGACAATGGCGATCTGGGACGACACAATTCCAATTAGCCAATCTACCAAGAGCGGATGCTTTGGACCCGGTGAGATAGACGATCTTGCTGCTGCTGCAGAGCTAAGCAAGAAACTAGGGATTAAGCATCATATTATTAGGCTTAAAGATGAATACCGGGAGAATGTTCTTTCTTACTTCTGTAGTACATACATGAATGGAAAGACCCCAAACCCATGCTTGATATGCAACCAACGCATGAAGTTCGGTTTATTGCCCGCTAAAGCTAAAGAAGCAGGGATAGAATTCGACTATTTCGCCACAGGGCACTATGTCCGCATCGGTTATGATGCTTTGTTAAAAAGGAGTCAGTTAAAAAGAGCAATTGATAGTAACAAAGATCAGTCCTATTTCCTAGCGTTTTTGTCACAAGAACAGCTACAGAACTTGTTATTCCCTCTGGGTGAAATGTCCAAGCAAGATATCAAAGCCTTTGCCATCAAAATGGGTTATCCTGAGCTTGCCAGTAAACAGGAAAGCCAGGATTTCCTGGAATCGGATGATATTAACGTTCTATTCAGCAAGGAAGACTATAGAAGCGGGGATATTGTTGATCACAATGGCAAGGTATTGGGAAAACATAAAGGGATTATAAACTTTACTATAGGTCAGCGTAGAAACATTGGCGTTGCCGGGTTTCCCGAACCATACTACGTGATAGAAATTGATAGCAAAGCAAATAGGGTTGTGCTCGGTCCCAAGAGTTACCTGTATAGCAAAGAATGCACAGTTATCAATACTAACTGGTTATCAATCCCTGACCCGGGGAAAGCATTCACTGCAAAAGCAAAGATACGCCTTCAACACGAAGCGGCTGAGTGCCTTGTGACTCCACTTAACGGCAATAGGCAACATGTTCGTTTTTCTGAAGCTCAGTTATCGATCACTCCCGGACAGGGTATAGTATTCTATGATGGAGATATTGTTTTAGCAGGAGGCTTTATTGATGCATGAAGGGAGTGTTACTCTCCTACTGCACTGAAAAAGACTTTCTCGATATTGTAATAATCAGGGGATAACTATCAACGAATCGATGCTTATATTTGGCATACACTGAAAAAAACCCTTGTCCAAATTGACAGGCTTAAAAATATGACTTTCATTAAAAGAAATTGACCCAATGTGGAGGATAGTAATGCTCGACCAACTTAGAAAGAAACAGAAAATAGTGATCTACTTTGTAGCCATAATTTTCATATTCGGAATGGGTGCTGTGGGATTAGTAGAACTGCTAACCCCCAAACCTTACCTTGGTAAAGTGAATGGAACAAAGATCACTGTAGAGATGTATCAACAGAAGATACAACAGATGTATGACCGGTATGCTGAGATGTATAAAAACCAAGCCCTGGACGAAAACACCCGTAAAAGCCTGGAAGGTCAAGCCTGGCAATCTCTGGTTGATGATATCCTCTGGGAACAGATGATCAAAAAGAACAAAATCAAGATAAAAGATGATGATATCCTAACAGAAATGCAGAACAATCCCCCTCAGGAACTAATGCAAAATGAATCCCTGCAAACAAACGGGAGATTTGATAAATCCAAGTATCTTGCTGCATTGAAGAATAATCCAGAGTTCTTTGTGATGATGGAAGATTATGTCCGCGGTTACCTCCCTCGCCAGAAGCTTCAAGAGAAGATAAAAGCCAAAGCCGGTATAACTCTCGACAGTTTAAAAACCGAATATGCCAAAGAAAATGATACCGTTACCGGTAAAGTTGTTTGGTTCGAACACAACCTTTCAGATCCTGTTACCATCAGTGATGCTGAAATCAAAGCATATTACGACAAGAATAAAGAAACAGAGTTCAAAAAAGGTCCCGCCTCCCGGATGAAGTATATCACATTTGAAGACAAACCATCTGAGAAGGACTTTGCTGCTGTTAAGAAAACTGCTGATCAGATATACGGACGCGTGACTCGCGGTGAAGACTTTGCTGCTTTAGCTAGTGAATTCTCCGATGATCCCGGCTCTCAAGCTAACGGTGGTTCTTTAGGTGTTTTCGGAAAGGGACAAATGGTTCCTGAATTTGAGAACGCAGCCTTTGCCTTACCAGTGGGTGGAATCTCCAAACCAACTAAGACAAGTTTTGGTTGGCACATTATCCGTTGCGATAGTATCGCTACAGCAAGCACCGAAGGTCCCAAGATTAAGGCAAGCCATATTCTGTTGAAAGTTGAAGCTTCGGATGCAACCAAAGAAGAATTAGCAGCAAACGCAGAGAAAGCAAGGAAACTTATTAAAAAGCTGGGTATAGATAAAGCAGCTAAAGAGCTTAAAATGGAAGTTTCTGATAGCGATTGGGTAGGTCACGACCAAGATTACATCCCCGGTATCGGAAGCGTCCCTGCATTAACTCAGTTTATGCGCACCGGAAAGAAAAAGGCTATTTCCGATCTTGTGAAAGATCAACAAAATCGCCAGATTATAGCCCAGCTCACCGACAACGAGAAAGTATATTACGAAGAGTTTGATAAGGTTAAACTCCGGGTTAAGTACCAGCTGGAAAAAGAGAAGAAGATTGCCAACGTGAAAGTGAAAGCTGATGCGTTTGTGGCTAAGTATGCTTCTGCAGAATACTTCACTGCTGCCGTTAAAGAAGGCTGGAAAGTTCTGGATCTAAACCAGTTTAAGAAAGGTGCTAACATCCCTGAGGTTGGTGTTTCTGAAGAATTCAC
>CAYSGM010000096.1:0-11525 GCA_964430595.1 uncultured Candidatus Cloacimonas sp. | reverse complement strand
CCAGCTTATTTTCCCAATAGAAGCTATTCCGCTTTTTCTTCAGTTGATCTTCATAGTGATAGCGATAGCTGAAGCATACTACCATAAGCTTATTCAGCCGATGGCTAATCCCGATATTACAGCGATAATGAACCGGCAGTGTAGATGTATAGCTGCTATCAGCATGGGCAATCAGCTCCCGGTCGTAACGGCTTAGTTGAATGCTAAGCTTGGTGTCCTTCGGCTCATAACCCAGGTACATGATGTTGCGAGACAGCCAGGCAGGACTTTTCAAGCTATCATTATTGCGGGACAAAGCATTGCGCAGGGAGAGCTTAATGGTTTTTGATAGCGGTATATCCATATCCCAGGTCAGTTCGCTGCGTCTTCCCATATTACTAAGGATACCGGATCGTGCTGCATAAGCAGGGAACTGGATGTTTTGGAACGACACATAGCCAAGCTCTTGCGTGAATCTTCCTTCCTGAATACCAAGCACGGTCTTCAAGGCTGGTTTACCCTCAATAACTGAAGCTTCACAAGCTGCCTGCAAAGCCTTTGCATCCAGCCTGGCAGCAAAGCTGATCGCTTCCAGATGCCTGGCATAAGCAGGATCAGCAAACGGATAATCATAGCTCTGCGCATAGCCCATTATCCCCAGGCGCAGCCCCGATAGTTTAGCTTCCATTCCTGCACTTGCAAGGCTTTCACTTGTTTCGTTCAAGCCCTCCCGCTTGCCGGAGTATAGCGTGGTTATGCTCCCCTCTTGCAGCGATACACTCCTTTGTTCCCGGGCTGCCGTCACAAAGGCAGAAAGCCGTGCACTGCCCAGCACCATCCCCACTCCCATAGGCGTAATCCGATCAGGGTTTCCGGCATTTCCAAGCCTGAACAAGCTACCCTTGGGGCTGCTTTTCTTATACACCGTCCCTAAGCCCCAGGCAGGATTAATGCTTCCCAAACTGAATTCCCTGATTATGGACTTTTGTGTGCTCCTATGCAGCAGAAAATTCGCATAAATAGGTCTTTCATCCTTTATGCTCACGTTCAGATTTAGTTTCAGTTCCCTATCCTGCCCCTGCACGGAAAACAGCGCAGCAGTGTAATCCGGGTAAATGCGAATGCGGTTGTTAAGGCTCAGCCGGGCATTGCTGGCATTCAGTTCCTCATATACCCGTTGCAGCCAGTTATCCTGCAGTTCCTCCGGCTGAAGCTCCGGTAATTCCTCCACCTGCCCCCAAGCCAGAGTTGCGAAAAGCAATAAGCATACGGCAAATATCTGCCTTACCACGCCACTCCCAGATCAAGGCTGTGGCTAAGGCTAAGCTCGGCATGCGTGCGGATGCTATACATCAGTTCCATACGGTCGATAATGAATTTCAAGCCCGCTCCAAACCTTGCCGGTTCGCTCTGCCAGGAGGTTTGTAACAGCAAAGGAGTAGCTATTTGGACAGAGCTTCCCACCGCGTAGGAATCTTCGCTCCCCTTACGCCAGGTGTATGAAGAGCATACAGTTGTGGATTTGCTAAGCCGGTTCTGTGCCGATAGGATCCAGGCTGCATCATCCGTGCCACAGCCAATATAGCGGATTTCGCTGCCATATACATCGCCCATATAGCGTAGCGCAAAGTCGTTACTCCAATTATACCACACATCTTCGGATATCTTCTCGTAAACCAGATGTTGCGTGGCACCCAGGGCAAAGCCCGCATGGTGGATGCTCAGGCTCAGGTATTCATCCTGCCAGCGGTAATCGGGATGGTTTAGATAGTTTATCCCGCTTGCCACAAGGAATTGGGAAATCGGAAAAGCCGTGTGTAACCCATAGATGCCGGTTTCTTTGCTGCTGAAAGGCTGATGCCAGGTACTGCCAACCCCCACTCTTCCCACCACCGGTGAAAGCGCATAATCCCCCACGGATTGAGACAGCATGGTAATCCCCGATAACGCATTGGCTGAGGCAGAATACTCCGCCGTTACAGCCCCTAAGCTGCCTAAATATAGCAATATACACATGGGTAACAAGCACCGCAACATACTCTCACCATAGCTTTCCGCAAGGGGGTCTGGGTTAGATACAAAAAAGGCTAACTCCAGGGGAGATAGCCGATAAACTACTAATTAGAATAGGTTTGCTTCGCTCTCCGGATCAAAGAAATGCGCTTTTGCCATATCCAGAGTGATATCCAGCTTTTGCCCCATCTTGGGCAGTTCCTTGGGATCAAAGCGCGCCGTATATGTATGCTGAGCTGTTTTCAGGATGATGTGATACTCGTTCCCAAGCGGCTCCACCACATCTACCGTGGCATTGAATCCGGCAGGGAATTCCGCCATGGAATCAAATCTGGCGTCATAAAGGTCTTCGGGACGAATCCCCATGATGATGGGCTTATTCTCGTATCCGGCAAGTATCTTTGCCTCTTCCGGGGTAAGCGGAAGCTGGTAATCTGCGCTGTCAAAGAACAATGCACCATCCTTGGAGATCAGCTTGCCATGGGTAAGATTAATCGAGGGACTGCCAATAAAGCCCGCTACAAACATGTTGGCAGGATTATTGTAAATGTTTAGGGGAGTGTCTATCTGATGGATCACCCCATCCTTCATCACCACAATGCGGTCTGCCATGGTCATGGCTTCCACCTGATCGTGCGTAACGTAGATCATGGTGTTCCCCAGGGTGTGATGCAGCTTTACTATTTCTGCCCGCATCGCCACACGCAGCTTGGCATCCAGATTGGATAAGGGTTCGTCAAACAGGAAAACCTTAGGGTTCCGCACAATGGCGCGTCCCAATGCCACCCGCTGGCGCTGTCCGCCGGAAAGCTGCCCCGGTTTGCTCTTCATCATGGTTTCTATGCCCAGCATTTTAGCTGCGAAATCCACTTTCTTTTTAATCTCTTCCTTGCTTTCTTTGCGCAGCTTCAGGGCAAATGCCATGTTCTCGAACACGGACATATGCGGATAAAGGGCGTAATTTTGGAATACCATGGCGATATCGCGTTCTTTGGGTGGCATTTTGTTCACCAATACATCACCAATATAAATCTCGCCGGAAGAGATTTCTTCCAAGCCCGCAATCATGCGCAAAGCTGTAGTTTTACCACAACCGGATGGACCTACCAGCACCACAAATTCCTTGTCTTCCGCTGTGAAGCTGATGTCCTTAACGGCGTGGAAACCGTTGTCATAATACTTATTAAGGTTCTTTATAGTGATCTTTGCCATGGCATACTCCTTTGGGGAAATAGGAAATTAACCCTGCTTATACTGTCAAGCGAGTTTTTTCCCTTGCTTCTTCCTTGCTCTCCCGCGAGCGTTTCGAACCGGGGTTCACCGGGAGCTCACCGGGATATATCATGGTGATCTCATGGTCAGACCCATTGCGGTTCTGCTGTGGCAAGCAAGGGAGAAGGAAGATTATTTTATGGCTTTATCACACATGCTGGCGGTATCTTTTGTAAAAACAGCAAGACGGTTGCGTCCTTCGTTCTTGGCTTGATACATAGCCGTGTCCGCATGCGTGATGAATTTATTCAGGTCGCTGTGGTTAGGATCTTGGGTGTTATCGCAGGAAATGCCGATACTAACCGTTACCGGGATAACATGGTGGCGGTATTCAAAGTTATATTGCGAAATGCTTTGGCGAAGATCATCCATAATTCGTTTGCTTCTTTCCAAATCGGAATCGAAGAGGATCACCAGAAATTCCTCCCCGCCATAACGGATAATTATATCACTCTTACGGAATTCATTAATCAGGATTTTGGCAAGCTCTTTTAGGACATAATCGCCGGCAAGATGCCCGAACGTGTCGTTAGTAAGCTTAAAAAAGTCTATATCAATCATGCTGAAGCATACCGGAACCTTGTGCCGGGCAGCCAATACCACCATCTGAAAGAGGTTGTTCTCCAGATAACGGCGGTTTCTCAATCCGGTTAAGCTATCGGTTAAAGAAAGTTCGCCCACCTTTTCGTAAAGCTCTTCTATCTTGTTATAGTCGGCTTGCAGGCTTTCAACATAGGCATTATTCTGCATGCTTACCTGATTGCTTAGTTCGTGGATGCGCATATCCAGGAAGGGCATGGCGTTAAAATACTGCTCGTGCTCCAGGTGCAGACGCATAAAACGGCTTAGGCTTAGCAGACGTTCCCAGCACTTGTGCAGGAAGTAGTTTGAATACTGATAATTTTGAATGGATTCCTTGAAGTGGGATTGCACTCCGCAGCTATAATTGCCGGCAAAGAAATAAAGGATCTGGAGCTGCTGGACATTAAGGATAGATGCAGGAAATTTAATCAGCTTCTTTTGGTAGCCTAGCTTTTCAGAGGGAGGTACCAGCCTGTCCTCCAGCGCAAATAGTTCGTATAAAACAACTGCCAGGTTCAGGCTCTTTTGATCAGATATACGTTCATAAACCCTCATCAACAGTGCTTTCTTCATCACAGCATGCCTTTGCCAGTTTAGCACGATGATCCAGCGGAGCAGGAAATTTATCGCACTATCGCAGCTATCTACTTCGTAAGTCTCCACGATCATTAGCAAGCGCATGCGCATCAATTCTTCTATTTTGTTTTCATTCCTTAAAACACGTGCTTTAGCCAGGTGAAACAGCACCCATAACTGTGCTTGCTGCCGGGTTACCACCTGCTCCACTTCGGTTATCAGTGTTCTGGCACTATCGAAATCTTGATTCTCGGTGAAGATATACAGCAGTTGCAGGCGGTCGTATAGTTCTATTGCTTGGGGATAATCCGTTATCACGGGCTTCAGGTTTTCCAGCAGGGAACGATAGTAGGGGGATTCGGAAGTGATGGGGGAATGATTTAACAAGCCGAGAAAATGGTATAGTTCGCTTTCGTGAGAGCTTTTTACCGAGAGAAAATAGCTTAGTAAATAGTCTATAATCAACCCGGAGAATTCGCACAGCAGGGGGTCATTATTCTCGAAAGAGCAGTGGTTTCCCACTATTCTCAGAATGCTATCTGCAACCTCAGGGCGGCTTACGTCATCCACTGCCAAGAGTTTCTCAATAAGGCTTTTTATCTCTTCCCGAATGCTTAGTTCAATGGATGTGAAGCCTGCAATTTCGAAACTATGCGCGGCAGCCATAGCGGTTACTTTTTAGGTGCTTCCTCTTTGGCAGGAACGAAGCGGAACACCGTCTCATCCTGCTTGGTTAAGCCAAACTTTTCTCGCGCGGCTTTTTCCGCAGCCTCGGGATCAGTTTTTAAGCGCTCATTTTCTTGTGCCAGGCTATCGTTTACAGCCTTCAATTGGGTGGTTTCCTTCTCAAGCTTGGTTACCTGCCTTTGCAGTTTCCAGGTATTGAAAAAGCTGTTACCGCCCAATAGCAAAATCCAAAGAGTTAACACGGTTACGCCTGCCCAAAACATTACTCTCACGCTTTTGGGGGCTGCTTTTTTTCTGGTGTTCATGGCATTACCATCCTGGCTACAAAAGATTTGTGGATATCTATGGCTTGATAAGGGCACAGCTCGTGACAGCACATGCACTTTATGCACTTATTCTTGTGGACAAATGGGGTGTGGGGGGATTCCCAGGAAATAGCACCGACGGGGCAGCTTTTTACGCAGACTCCGCAATTCTTGCAGCGGGTGCTTACTTCCGGATGGAAGCTGAACAAGGCTGAGAAAGCATGTCTGGCTATTGCCGGGACGTATTTCAGGCTGTCCTTGCTCCTCTTTACAGCGCTTATCTCCGCTTTGGGGATGCGGTAGTGCTTAAAACTTGTGGGGACTACAATCCGGGAAGGCAGTATGCCATCCTGGTGCAAGGCAGCACTCATGTAGGGAACATCTTTCAGGCTGAAACCCATCATCCTGGCAGCCGTGTAGTCCAATGCGGGAATGGAGGTGGAACCCAGAAACAAGCCGAATGGACGCGGGGTTCCGGCGGCGGGACCGGCACCATCCATGCCGATAATGCCATCGATAAAGCTGTAGCTTATCCTGCTTTTTGTAAGCGCATACAACGCCAGCAGCAGTTCGGAAAAGCTCTTTGTATCCGGGTATTGGCGGTGGTATTCTGTCTTCACCATTCCGGGAACCAAGCCGTAAAGGTTCTTTAAGGCACCTGTAAAAGCAGTTAGGCTGTGGGTCTTGTATTTCGCAACATTGATAATGGTGCTGCACTGCCAGAATACTTCGCTGATCTTTACCGGGATACCCCTGTATTTAAGCTCCCGGAAGCCTTGGGTGGAGAGATTTACAACTTTGATGGGATAGCGATCTGCCAGTTCTGCAAACCCGCAGGTTTGCCACACTTTATCTACATTCACTGTGCCGCCGGGGCTATCGCCGATCCATACTTCTTTCTTTTTATCCAGCAGATAGCGGATGATGGCTTCCAGCACGACAGGATGCGTGGTAACAGCACGTTCCGGGGGATAGGCACCAAGAGCGTTTGGCTTTATCAATACACGTTTACCGCGGTTCAGTTTGCCGCTTTTGGTGATTTTAAAAAAGCTGCGGACTGCTTCTTCCACGGCGGAAAGATCGTAGCTTTCGATGCGGCGGATTTGAACAGGAGGGTTAAGCATGGGTGGTTAGCAATCCTTTGCGACGCAGGGTGTTGAGGTAAAAACCGAGGGAAAGCTCAAACTGAAGCTGAGTAGCCTCGCCGGAGATAACCTGCATCAGAGCTGCATTTACCACGCCATACTTATGAAAATAGCTAAGCCCACCGGTGATAAAGTGCTGTTCATTGGGGGCTATGGTAAGGGTTTGAGATACATCGCCCCACCAGAAACTGGAAGAAGTACTTGCCTCCGGGTTTGCCGGCAGCCGGATACCACCGCTGTAAACTTCCGGGGAATACAAATATCCAAGCCGGTAAACCATCCTGCCCATGTCCTTTTCATAGCCAGCCTTCAGAATCAGCCGGTTTTCAAAGCTGTCGCTGATCTTGCTGAACTGCTCAAACTCTGCATCAAACAAATAGCGGTTATCCTTGTTAAGGATACTTATCCCACCATTTAGCCACAAAGGCATAAGCACATCATAATCCGCAAACTTCAAATCCCAATTGAACTTGAGCGGGGGCATGGCACTAACGCCAATACTCAGCTTTTCACCGGAATAGATAAGCCCGGGCTGCACCCTTAGGGCGTAGCGGTAGCTTCTAATTCGCTCGAAAGTATGCAGAAAGATGGGATCATCTATATAGTGAAGCTGGTTGTGCAGGTTCAAGCCCAGATGCCAGGGTGCTTTATGGTAAGCAGCATTGGCGGTGAACTGGAACTGGTAATAGCTGGGAAAACGCTGGACTATGCCATTGCCCTGATTTATCATGATAGAGAAATCATCCAGATAGATGGATTTGGGTAAGCTGTAAACAATGGCAGCACTTATATCGTCGCTAAGCTTGCTATTAAGGGACGCCATACCAAAGGGCACTCTGGAAGAATAATTGGCATAGCTTGGGTAACCTGAAGCACCAACCGGGGGTTTGATATCAAGCTCCACGCTTAGGGAAGTGGAATCCGGCAGTAAAGAGGCAGGATTCAGGTTCACCCCGGATACATCACCCAGGTATGCTGCACCGCTATGTCCTCTGCCTAAGGCAGTTGCTCCTAGGTAGTTCTTGGCAAAGCTATCATAGAAGGGGTTCACAAACTGAGGAAGGGGTAAGTTTAGATAAGGCGCAGTCTGGCTTAGCAAAGCAGCCAGATACACGGTAAATAGCAGAATTAGGATAAGACGGCGCATCACAGTTACTTCCTCCTAACCTCATGGGTGAAGGTTTGGCTTCTGTCCTTACCAACGGAGATTATGGTAATGGGAACCCCCACAAGCTCTGCGATGGCATCCAGATACACCTGCGCAGACCTGGGCAGCTTCTTATAGCTTAAGCACCCGCTGATATCCTTGTCCCAGCCCTTGAAGGTTTGATAAACAGGCTTCACCTGCTCCAGTTCCAGGGGGTGAGAGAGGAACAGCTTGCTTCTTTCGCCATTAACCTCATAATCGGTGCAGATGTTTAGCTCTTCGATACCGCTGAACACATCCAGGCAGGTAAGTGCCATGCTGTCTATATCGTTTATGCGGGCAGAATAGCTTGCTGCCACGGCGTCGAACCAGCCTATACGCCTGGGTCTGCCGGTGGTGCTGCCGAACTCGTTGCCGGTTATGCGGATGCGTTGCCCGATCTCGTCGTGCAGTTCTGTGGGAAAGGGTCCTTCCCCCACCCGGGTGCAATAGGCTTTATACACCCCGATAATCTTGTCTATCTTGCGGGCGGAATATCCGGTGCCGGTGCCTACCGCATCGGTCATCACGCGGGAGGAGGTTACATAGGGATAGCTGCCGTAGTTCAGGTCTAAAAGTGCCCCCTGCGCACCCTCAAAGAGGATGGACAGGTTTTTGTTGGGATTCAGGTTAAGCAGTGTTTCCACATCCGTTACATAGGACTCCAGCACAGCCCAAGCCTTCTTAAGCGCAAGCAACTGCTGTTTTAGTTCAGCAGCGGAGATGCTTAGATTGTGGTAAGCATACAGCTCCTCGATTCTTTGCTTCAAGTATGCGGGATAAGCCAAATCCATTATCTTCAAGCCGACTCTGGCACTTATATCACTGTAAGCAGGTCCTATACCCCGCTTGGTGGTGCCTATCTTGCTGCCTGCCAACCGTGTTTCGCTTTGCTCGTCCAATATCTTGTGCAGGGGCAGCACCAGTCCGGTGCGCTTATCGATCATAATCCTGCCGGCAAGCTTCAATCCACCTGCTTCCAGGGCATTTACTTCCTCGATGAAGGCAATGGGATCGATCACTACCCCGCTGCCGATAAGGCACTTCGTGCTGGGATACAATATCCCGGAAGGAATGGAGTGGAACACATACTTCTTACCACCGGTTACAATTGTGTGCCCGGCATTATTACCACCCTGAAAACGAACCACGTAATCTGCATCGCCGCCTAAATAATCGACGATTTTAGCCTTAGCCTCGTCTCCCCACATACATCCTAAAACCAAGATTGAACTCATTTACTGCTCCCTTTGGTAGTAAAGCGCATGGATATCTTGTGCGTCCTATTCTGTCAATGTAAATATTGTGGCTTTTATCCCAGCTTTACTTTATGGGAAGTTTATCTGAATGTGCTTCACCTCGGGATATTTCTCCAGATGTTCCCGGATTTCCTCCGCTATATTATCCCGCCACTGGTCGAAGCTCATAATATTAAGATCTATCAGAACCTCTCCATCGGTAAATCCCACATATTTCACCATCTTAAGGCTTATAATATCCTCGCCTACCTTGGGATATATTATCTTTTTCAGCTCTTCCAGGATTGTTTCTTTACTGAAGTTGGGCACTTCCTTAAGCCCATTTGCAATCTCATAATTCGAGATGGCGGTTAGTAGCGTATCCGCAGCCAGCACGCTGCAATGCACCTTCACAGGCGGCAAGCCGTCCAACGCCTCCATGGCATCGCGCCAGGTAATCTGTTTTGCTTCATCCAGGCTCTTGCCTTTCGCCAGATCGGTGATTATGGAAGCTGTGGCAATGTTCGAAGCGCAACCGTAGGATAGGAAGCTGATGTCTTCAATTACCTTTGTTTCTTTGTCCACCTTCAGATACACCGTCACCTGATCTCCGCAAGCGGGGCTGCCTTCGGTGGCTACGGCATCCGGGCTTTCCATTTTCCCCACATTGTGAGGGTGCATAAAGTGGTCTAAAACCTTTTGTGAGTATTGCATCTATTTCTCCTTGTGAGTTGCGTTATACAGCGGGCTGCGGTTCCGCAGTTCGGTGGTGATTTGGGCAAGAGCAGCCACGGTTTCATCAATCTCTGCTTTTGTGGTGTATCTGCTAATGGTAAACTTCATTGAGCCGTGAGACTGCACGTGGTTTTTACCCATTGCCATCAGCACGTAATTCGGCTTCAAACCCTGGGAAGCACATGCGCTGCCGGTGGCAACCGTGATGCCAAGTGCATCCAGCATCATGGTGATCGCCTCACCCTCGATATAGTTAATCGATACGTTTATATTATGCGGAGCGCGTTTAGCTCCCCGTGGACCATTCAGTTCAATCTCAGGAATCGCAGCTTCCAGCGAACTCAGCAAATAGCCGGACATCTCTCTTAAGCTACCGATTGTGCTGTTAAGATCAGCAAAGGTCAGCTCCACAGCCTTGGCGAAGCCGGCGATCATGGCTATATTCAAGCCACCCGTCTGCAGGTTATCAATCCGCTTCACCCCGTGGATTAGCTGCCCCAGCTTCACTTCCTTCCTCTGGTAAAGAGCTCCGATCCCCTGAGGTCCATGTATCTTGTGCGCGCTTATTGCCATGGTATCTATCCCAAGCTCGTCCACATTCAGCGGTATCTTGCCAAACGCCTGTCCGGCATCCACATGGAAATATATCTTGTGATCAGCAGCTTCCAGGATCGCTTTTATCTCCGCAAGGGGCTGAATCGTCCCCACCACATGGTTTACCGCAGTGGTCAAGAACATGATGGTATCGTGTCGGATAGCACTCTTCAGCTCTTGCAGGCTTATTGTGCCTTCCTCATCCGCATTTATATAGCTAACTTCAAAGCCTTGCTTTTCCAGATATGCTGCATTGGTTAACAGATCAGGATAATCCACCACCGATACAATGATGTGCTTATCCTTTTTGCCATAAACCGCAGCCAGACCCTTTATCGCCATATTATTGGCTAAGGTGCCGCCACCGCAAAAGTGTAGCTCTCCCACCGAGGCACCAATGGCATCGGCAACAATCCCGGAAAAGTAGCTTATATCATCATTAACAGCCTCACCCGTGGAGATAAAGCTGCCGGGATACCAGAACTTTTCCTCGAAATACGGCTGCATTGCCTTCAGCACTTCCGGCGCGGGACGGGATGTGATGCAGTTATCCAGATATATTCTTCCCGGATTCATCGTTTACCTCCCTTCCAGGATTGATACATGGTCTCCAGCGTGTAGGCGGAAAGCAGCTCGCTCACCTTGCCTCCCAATTCTGTTAGAAAACTGTTTAAGGGGCAGCTTCCGCTGGGGCAAAACCGCTGTGAAGTAGCATTACAGGTGGGATCCAGCGAATCATCCGCCACAGCCTGCAACACATGGTTCAAGGTGATCTCCTTTGCCTTTCTGGCAAGGGTGTAACCGCCGCGGGCACCTGCACTACTGCTGATTATCCCTGCTGTTTTCAGGTTGCTTAACAACCGCTCTATATATTTCTTGGGTAAATCCTGATTCTCGCATATCTTTTGGGCACTAACCGCTTCCTTGGGGCTATCCGCAATTTCTAACAGTGCTCTTAATGCGTATTCTGTCCGTGTGTTAACTGCCATTTTGGCTCCTTATGTTTAAGCTTCTTAATACATACTAATTTGATATGCTATTCTGTCAATGGAAATCTGCTGTCCAGTCAACAGCATAATCCCGCAGGGATGGCAGCTATTAGCCCGGGGTGGAGCGATAGCGGGAACCCCGGGGAGCATGCATCCACAGCCCAAACCCCTCGGGGGTGACAAATACTTGAATAGAAAGTTTTCAATCTTGCCTAAGCCCTCAC
>CAYSGM010000095.1:0-11536 GCA_964430595.1 uncultured Candidatus Cloacimonas sp. | reverse complement strand
ATCACCGGGGCTGAAGCTCCATTTATCACGATTGCTTGTGTGGGGGTGCGTTGAGATTCCGCTGCCACCAGGGTAATATCCGTCAGCACCGGGTTACAGTCGTTAATGGTTATTCCGGTGGCAGCACCAAATACGTTTATGCCGTCGATAACACTATTAGTAGCCGTGGAACCTAGGACTATACCACCCCAGCCGTTCTCGCCATAAGCGGTAAAGTTTGCCTCAGTGGCATTGATGCTGCCGTTTATCACCAAGTGATTATCCACCAGCATGTTCACCTGAGCATTAGGTTCTATGGTTAAGGAATATCCGGGGTTCAGAAGGATTTCACCGGTAAGGTTGTAGGGTCCGCCTTCCTCTGTCCAAACGATGTTTTGGTTAAGCACTTCCGGAGGTATCACCACTCCGGGATGTACATGGATGTAATCCCGCTTAAGCACCGTAGTTACATGCACGCCATCGCTTGCCACCAGCTTTACGGATACCATTCCGGTATCAGGATATGTATAGCTGGGTGTGGGCAAAGTGGAATCAGTAATGCCATCGTTAGTGAAATCCCAGGCAATTGTGCTGAGGGGCAGATTCGCCGTTGCCGTAAAACTGATTGCAGTTTGGGGATCACCCGCTACTACGTTGTTGTTAAGCTGGCTATCGGTCTGGATATCCACTATCAAGGGATTGGTGACTATTACAGCAACAACATCTGATGCTGTTGCCCTTCTGTTTCTGTCCACAACACCATCGTTGACTGTGAAGGTGAGTGTTTCAGAGCCTGTCCAGTTAACTGAAGCGCTTAATGTTACAGATAGCCCCTGGATTTGAACACCGATTTGATTGTTTCCCGAAACAGACAATGATAGATTATCGCCGTCTGGATCTGATACATATGTCGAGAAGTCTATGGTAGTTGATTCGTTTTGGAGAAAGCTCATACTATTGGGTAGCTCAATAGTGGGAGGGGCATTTGGCTCGGTTGTCCAGAGATCGAATACTTGAGGTTCAGTAATGGTTAATGCTGCAGTTAGATTATTTGGAATATCCAGATCGTAAGCATCTGTTTTTGCCGGTGAGACATTGTTGTTGATTACCTGCACATGTAATGTTTCGCCCCCTGTCCAGTCCGTTGAGAACACAGAGAACTGCACAAATATCCGGGTATCGTATGGAACGGAGGTTCCATTGCCAAATCTGTATAAACGGATCTGTGCAGGCAGACTTGTGTTAGTGGAAATCACTTCAGCGGGTCTTGTTATTATCCAAGCGTTTACAACATATCCGGCTTGGGTTTGAGACGATGTAGCTGTTACATCTGGGAACTGCTGATTAGGAAGTATGGAACCTACGGCAGTTACTTTCTGAGTATATGCTCGTGTTCGCGCTGCTGATAAACCTATAACTACAAACAAGAAAACCAGGACAATGAGGACTATCTTTTTCATTATGTCTCCAATCTACTCATTTACTTCGAGCCGAGGTGAACCGCTTCTTCGAATGGTAGGCCATGATTCCGGTGTGGCAGAATTCAAGAACAATGGAGTTCCAATCTGGGTAGCAAGTTCAGGATCCCAGAAACCACCACCATAATTGACCGAAGCATCCCAAGCTTGTGAGCCGGAGTTCCATAAGTTAATGGTGTTCACGGTCTCACCATCACCCATTGATAAGCCAACTGAAGCTGTGGTGGACAGTGCAGATTGATTAAGTGGAATCATAACTGTGTTATCACCAACTACTATCTGATACTGTGCATTCGTCGCAGGCATGGTGCCATTGCTGTAATAGTTTAGGGGGCTGGCAGTATTGAAGAACAACACTGATCCTGTTCCGATGGGTAATTCAGGATCCCAGAATCCGTCTCCGTAGTTCACAGAAGCGTCCCATGCCTGAGAGGTGGGATTCCAAATGTTTATTGTATTGATCGAATCTTCAAACTGCGCACCAAACTCTGAAGTATATACGAAAGACTGTACCAACGGCATGGCTACAAAATTGTCACCAACAACGCATGGATATTTCATGTATCCGACCACATCGGAAGGATTTGACTCCACACGACCTCTTGTTGCGGCAGCTTTGTAAAAGTACTTATCGCCGACAATAGATAATGAATAAGCGTTGTTACTAGTTGACGCTACCATGGTGTATCCCCCATAGGGATCACTGCTTGAATAAATACTGTATGAAGTAGCTCCTGATACGGCAGCCCAGGTTAGATTTACGTTGGGCTCATTTATTTGTATCGCTAAAACGGGTGGGGACAATTCTGTAATTGGATTTGGCGGTACAGTCATCACTGGATCAAGGATAGTTACAGTTGCTGATCCGGTAGGTATGGTTATATCCCAAGGAGTAGAAGTTTCGCTTGTGGGCAGATATGTTACCGTTAACCTCAAGGTATTGCCGGCAGCCCATTGGGTGTCAAACTGCCCCAACTGCACTGAAATGGCTGCATAATATGGCACAGTAGTCCCATTCCCTGCTTTGTATATTCTAAGGTATGTGGCAGCCGTTCCCAGATCAGTTCCCAATTCCTCATTTTCGGTTTCAAGAATGTCAGCTCTAACCGTATAACTGGCAGAAGTTGTTACACCTGTATTGGTTACATAGTCTAATACCTGGTTTGGTTCGGTGCAAGCAACTTTCTGTGTTAACACTCGCGGTGTTCCACAAAATAGCTGTGCACTCAATGCCAACAAAGCTAACAAGAGAATGTTCTTATCCTTCATGATTCCTCCTGATACATATATTCTAGTATTCGGTTATAAACTGCTTACCTGTATCGTGTAACACAAAACCAAGTGATATGTTTGTCAAGCCATATTTCCTTGTTTTTTATCGCTTTGGTTGATATTGTTGCATAAGCCAAAAGTATGCAGATGGTTTATTGCTTGTATCTCACCAGCATAGCATTCTGCACAAGAATGAGGTTCAATATCCCTATTCTCACTACTGAATCGCCTTATCCTTCAAATCCTGTAAATAGTCCTGCACATCCTCCAGATAAATCTCAAAGCCTCCTCTGCGAAACAATAGCAGTGCTTTTTCTGTCTTCTGGATTGCCGCATCAAGCTTTCCCCGTTCATCATCTAATATCGCCCAGTTGAACCATGCCTTGCCTTCCCCTTCCACATCACCAAACTCGGCAAGCAACTTCGCTTGCAACCCATAATACTCATCCGCAGCCTGCCAATCCTGTTTCTCTGCTGCGATATTACCCAGGTTACCATAGGAGTGAGCGATCCCTTCTCTATCCTCAATTTGTTCCTGAAAGCCAAGATTTGCCCGATACACCTCTTCTGCCTGCTGGTACTTGCCTTGTTTATACAGGATATCCCCCAAAAGGTCGTGAGCAAAGGATAAGTTCTTCATATTGTGCATCTTGGTGAATTGCTTAATGCATTTTTTTACTGCGCTGAGAGCCTGGGTCAATTTCCCTTCATTAAACAGGAAGTTAGCCAGATTATAGTTTATCTCGCTGGCTAAGCTGATGTTCCCCGCAGCCTGCGCCATCTCGCTGCTTTCCTTCAGCTTGCTTGCTGCCAGGGTATAATCTCCTTTCGCCTGATACAAAGTCCCCATATCGCAACTAATCCGTGCTTTACCACCCTCATCATCCAGAAAGCGGGCAAGCTGGTAGGCGGTCTGGTAGTTCAGCATCGCTTCATCCCGCTTTCCCAGTTTACACAGCACATTCGCCTTGTTATGGTGAGCTTTGGCAGCCAGGCTTTTGTGGTTAATGCCGTGCTCTATGGCGCGGTTGAAATACTCAATCGCCTTAATGTACTCGGCATGGTTCTGGTAGTATAGCCCAATCGTATTCTCCAGTCTTGCACACATATAGGGGTTATCTGCCACCTTGCAGAGCAGCTCTCCCGCGCTTTTCTCAAAGTCCTTATCGTCTCTTAGCTGCCGCCTGATATCCAGATGCAATATCATTGCCATATCAAGGGATTGTCCGGAACTGAAGCTTTCCAGCTTTTCTTTTAAATACGCTTCGGCTTCTTTCAGGTTCTCGGTAGCCATCAGGATGCGGGTTTGCGCCAGCACATATTCATCGCTTAAGTAAGATTCCCCCAATTGCCCCAAAAGCTTGGCTGCCTCGGCATACAAGCCCATATCCAGCAACACCGCAGCCTTAAGGGTAACAATCTCCTCCCTGTTGCCAAGGCTATCAATAGCCAGCAGCTTGTCACAATACTCAATCGTCTTCTTATTCATAAATACGGAGCGGGCAAAATCTATGCTCTCACGCAGGTAGAACAGCCTTTTCCCCTGCTCCTCCGCTTCCCCGTAGTGATGCTCCAAAGCAAAGAACCACTGCGGCAGTTCCTGTTGATATTGGGCTTCGATAATCTCCGCTATTATCTTGTGCATCAGCTTTTTATTGATCTTCAGGATGCTGTCGTACACTGCCTGATGGGTGATGCTGTGCCTAAAGCCATATTCGGTATCTTCACCCCCTTCGCTGATTGTGTACAGGAATTCCACCGCGCTAATGTGCTGCATATTAAGCTCAATTTCTGATCTGGGAGCAAGCTTCTCATCTAGCTGTGCCAATACAGATTTGTAAAAGCTTATCCCAATGGCAGAAGCTTTCTGCAGTAAGATAACGCTTTGTTTATCCAAGTGCATAAGGCGGGAGAGCACCAGCTCCAGCACGTTTTCCGGGATAGCAAAATCATAGAGATTAATATTCTCTCCCCCGGCAAGCTTCCGTTTAAGGGAGGCAATCCACTCCTCAATAAAGAAGGGGTTCCCGGCAGACTTCCTGCCCAGTTCCTTCAGGATATGCCGCGGTAGCTCCAAACCACTTATAGAACTCTCGATAAAGCATTCTATCTGTGCTTCATCCAGTTCTGCCAACAGCAGTTCCTCTCTCTTTATCCCATTTGGCAGCTTAAGCAATGGCTGCTGTCCCTTCCGGCAGCTTAGGATGAACATAATCCTTGCCTCCAGAGCTTCCCCATTTGCCAACTGCCACACATTTTTAAGCAGATACACCAAGGCATTAAGCGTCACTTCATCACAGAAGTGCAAGTCATCAAACACCAACAGCAGCAGCTTTCCATCCATTGCACATTTAAGCGCAAGAGCTTGTATAAATAACAGGATACTGTGATTGAGGCTGGCTATCACATCTTCCATATTCCCGCTTTCCAGACCATGCGCAGGTGCATAGCCTGCAATAAACAAAAGCTGGGGAAGCACTGAAAGTAAGGCATCATACAGGGATGGCGGGATAGCGGACTGCATATCATGCAAGCCCTTTTCCATCATCCTTATTGCAAGCTCCGGGGAGGTTCCGTCGTCCATAACAAAATGGCAGCGGATAAGTTCTTTAAAAGATGCAAAGGGTGCTTGGTAAATGGGAGATACTTCTGCCATCAAGCAGCATCCCTCAGGCAAAGTTTTACTAAACTCCTTGATTAACCTTGTTTTCCCCATCCCGGCAACGGCAGAAATGCGCACAAGCTGGGGTTTGGTAACAAAGTCTCTTGCTGCTTGCAGAGCCATATTGTTGCGGTAGATATCTGTCAGCATCGCCAATTCTGCTTCCCTGCCGACAAAGCTGCTCTGGGAGATAAGACGGGAGAACTGCCGGGTATTAGCACTTGCAACCAACCAGATGCTGACCGGTAAGCTTTTTCCTTTCACCGGCAAGGTGCCATGCTCCTCGAACTCAAAATAGCCTTCCAGCGCATCTTTCATGTCACTCGGCAGCATTATCCGCATCGGCACGCCCATTTCTTCCATGCGCGAAGCAAGATTAACCACATCCCCGTAAACCGTGAAGTCTCCTTCCCGCTTCAAGCCAACCTTACCGGTAGCGACCATCCCGCAATTTACCCCCACCCGCACCGCTAAATCCGTCTGGATGTGGCTAAGCTCCGGGATGTCCATGCGCAATTTGTTATATATCTCTATCACATCAATCAGCTCCAGCCCGGAATACACAGCTCTGCGCGCGTTGTTTTCCAGATATTGCACAGAGCCGAAATGTGCCATTATCCTATCACCTTCATACTTATCCACATAGCCGCCATACTTGGCAATCCGCTCCGAAAAGCTTAGCATCAGTTGATCTATCAAGTGTTGCAGGATATCCGGCTCCAGTAGTTCGGACATCGAGGTAAAGCCCTTTATATCTGCAAACAGAACGCTTACTAAGCGATTCTCTCCCTCTTTCAGGGCTAATTCCGCTTCTTTGTTATCCACCATTCCCAACAGTCCGGGACGAGTGAGCATAGAGCTTAGGTTTTCGAACATAGGATACTCCAGAAGTACTTTATTAAAGCTCAGTGCCTTGGTTTCTTAAGTTGTTAACAGAACCAGAAATCAAGACGGAAACATATTTATCTTCCTCTCTAAATATGGCAAGCAATAAAAGCAATGGGAGTCGTGAATAAAACCGGTATGGTTTTAGTTGTTATGCGGATGTGCTAGTTCTCAATTAGATATTTGTAGCCCAGCACCGGAACCGGCTGTTCGCAGACCATTAGTATCTTCCTGTCTGCCAGTTCCCCGCCCATGGCTGCATAGAAGCCGGTGGAGATGTTCTTTTCCGCCACCCACACGATCATGGTATGGCGCTGTTCCTGCTTCATAAGTTCCACAAAACCATTGAAGAGTGCTTTGCCTATCCCCCTGCCCTGAAACTCCTGAAGCAGATACAAAGCCCCCAGTTCGCAGTCACAAGCATTGCCGATGCCTGTTTCACAATCAGGGTTTTCGTGGTTATCACCGCCACTGGCAAAGCCCACAATTCTACCTTCCACTTCCGCCACCAGCACGGTGAATGCACCGGAGATATTCGCCTGCCAATGTTTGGTGCTGCGCTCCAGGCTCATGCTATCCAACCGCTGTTGCGGCATGATGCCCGGATAGGTCTCCCGCCAGCTTTGGATGTGGACTGCTGCGATGGCTTCACTATCCGTGATTACTGCTATTCTGATTCTATAGGGTGTTTGCATGTTAACTCTCCAATACACGGTTGATCATAGCCCCCTAACACCACAAACCTGTTAACCATATCGGCTTCAAGATAGGTTAACAAAGCTCTAACTATCTTACTCATAACAAGTAAACCCCATTAACTGCGATTTAGTGATTACATTCTCTTTTTATCATGCTATTTTGTGAATGGAATCACTAAATCACAGTAGTTTAGGTTCTTAATACTGTCAATTGAATTCGGAAAACTGTAACCTGCCACCTGTAACCTGATTTAAAAAGCAAGAACCTGCCAGCCCCATGCTCCTCTCCTACTCATCCACTGCTGTTCCAAACCCGATTTCAACGGGGGTTCACCATGATAAGTCATGGTGAGATCATGGTCAGATCCCGGTCGGCTCACTTTCGGCAAGCAAGGAAGATGCTATGTGAGAAGAAGTGTTAGGTGGGGTTCAATAATTATAGGCTCAGCTATGCCTAATACACCACCAGCTTGCGGGTTACGGGTGTTTCGCCCTTAACTTTTGTTTTCAGGAAGTAGATACCGGAGGCACAGCGTTTGCCGTCCTTGTCTTTGCCGTTCCACAGGTAGGTTTGGCTGCCTTGCAGGGTGTTGGCGTGCACCATCTGCCCTTTCACGTTATAGATGGCGATCTCTGCGCTGCGGTGCTTCAGGTTATCAAGCTTAAGCTCCAGGCTTTGGGCTTGGGAGAAGGCAACGGGATTGGGTGCTAAACTGATGCTGACGGGCTGCATAAGCTCATCATCCACACCCACGAGAAGCACCAGAATCCAATTTGAAGGTTCGCTGGTATTGGTGCCGTCGGTAGCCCGGACTTCGTAGTAGGTGGTTTCATTTGCCATGAAGGTGGTGTCGATGAATTCGCTTTGGCTAAAGGGTATCTCGGCGATCTGGACAAGGTTGCGGTAGATGCGGTAATGCGTCCAGCCAAAGTTACTATATGCGGGTGCCTGCCAGAACATCTTAACCTCATAGTTATTAGTTTCCTCGTTGTATATATCCGGATCGGCACCCAGATAGCTTGGTGTTACATCCATCGGCATGGGATCATAAATATTCATGGCACCGGGGGTCAGCGGCGCGGTAGCCCCAATACGAAGGATGCTCTCTTTAGCAACCACGAAGCTGTTGTTATAGCGGAACAAGATGTTCTGGTTTGGGAGGGGGATCATTTTGTCCAGCACCATACCTGCTGTATCACTGCGGGTGTAAAGCAAATACGCATGGTTGCCCGGATATGTATCGACGGCGTTCACTCTGGTGGTGGAAACCCGCAACGTGCCTGCATCGTCCACTACTTCCGTTTGTTGCCAAATGTCCCCGGCTTGCACATTCTGGAACTTTCTCCACACAGTTCCGACAGGAAAATCAACCACTACATCGTCTGTGGGGGTGTGGCGGGTGTGTTTCTTTAGGTAAAGGTAGTCACCTTCGCTGTATAACCAGTTGATCTGCTGCCAGCCATACAGGGCAATTCCGCACATCTGGGGGTAAATGGTCAGTTCGTTCTCCACAATCGGATCGCCCATCAGTTCGTAGTGGGGAGGTGGTGTGTCGGTAACAATGATGTTCCCAACCTCCACAGGCACAAAATCGCCGGGGTAGAAAACCGTGGGGCTCAGGAATTCGCCTGCGCAGCCATATACCGGAGACTGATCTTGAATGCGTTGTGCCACTACCATGGCATAGAATGGCTCGTCGATAAATGCATTTACGTTGAAAGCAGCCTCTGGAAGCGGGAATGTCTGTATAACATGCCCATCTGCCACGGAAATAAGCTCCAGCCCGGCATTGGCTATGCTTGCCTGCCCTTGATAGGAATAGGTGCCGATTACCGAGGTGGGCATGATGTTGGGGATAAACGGCTCAAAATCCACTGTGGGGAGGCTTGCCAGATCGTTTTGATCCCGGATGCCCTGCGCAATTTCATCTGCCGTAGATACACCCCAATTGTTATTCTCTGCCATGATTATGAATGCGGCATTGGCATATTGATCGCAGAAAACGGAATGCAACTCGCCAAGCGCATCGATATTATTGGCGATGATGTTCTCCCCTTGCGCCCAGGAATGATAAATGGACATATCACCCAACACAGGCTTGGCGTTGTTGGTGATGTAAAAGCCGGTGTAGTTGCCGATGATGGTATTGCGCTCAAAATAGGGGATAGATGTAACTCCGGATACCATTACCCCGGCACCGGAATTCATGTCACCGGGGATAAAGTTATTAGATATCTGGTTGTCTGCCACGTAGCCGGAAGCGTTAAGCAGATAGAGTCCGGTGTAGTTGTGGTGAATATTGTTGTTCAATATCTGGGGGTTTATTGCGCTTGCTCCCACGGTGTCCCAGGCAGAGATGCCCTGTTTTAGGTTGTGGTGGATATGGTTATTGGTTATGGTGGGGTTATTGCTGCCCCCGGGGGATTGGTTGCCAAGCTGGATGGCTGCATAAAACTGGGTGCCGGTGCCATTGCGCCGCACTTCGTTATTGTTGATAAGCGCATTGCTGTTTTGGGAGACAAGGATGCCGTTTTGGATGCACCTTTCTATCAGGCAGCCCTGCACAATAACCGCAGCAGGATTGGCGGAGCCGATGCCATACAGCTCCATACCTTTCTGGCATAGGGCAATACGGGAGTTAACTATGGTTAGGGGTGAATTCATGCAACGGATGCCATAGGTGGCGTATTCTATGTAAACATGGCTAACGCTACTGGCATGGCTGATGTTCTCAAAGCGCAAGCCTGGCCACAGGGTAGTCTGCGGGGTTTGCATATTTAAAAAGCGTATGCTGTCTGCCGGAGTGCCTTCTGCGGTCATGGTTCCTGCCACGGTGATCTGGTAATTACCCATGATCTGAACAATAACGCCGGGTTCAATGATTAAGCTTCCGCTTGCAGGAACAGAGATAGCACCCACAACCTGATACGGATTATTGGCAGGTATCCAGGTGCCGGTTTGATTTCCGCTAACCTGAACTGAGAAAAGGCTGCCAAGGCAGACAGTAAGGATAAAAGCTATATATAAGTGTTTCATGATTCACCTCTTGTTAGTGCTAATAGGTTGGGGTATAAAAAAGATGGAAGCAGAAGCACAATACTCCCCTTCCATCTTAAATCAGGATGCTAAAAGGCTTATTCGGAAATGGCTTGCACAGGGCAAGTTGCGATGCAGGCTCCGCAATCGATGCAAGCACTTTCATCACATTCAGCCTTTCCATCTACCATGCTGAGGGCATTAACCGGGCACACGTCAACGCAAGCGCCGCAGCCGATGCAGGTTTCTTTATCAATCTTTACTGCCATGGTGTATCTCCTTAGGTGTTTTGTGCTATTCTGATTTCCGCTTGGTATTAGTCAAGCTAAATGTTTAAGCCTTTGCCTTGGCTTGGTTTGCCACGGCTGCTTCGGCAGCAGCTACTTCCGCGGCATCGGCAAGATAATAGTTCTTTGTAGGCTGAAGATTAGCATCGAACTCGTAAACCAGCGGTATGCCGGTAGGAATATTTAGGCTGACAATATCCTCATCACTAATCCCATTCAGGTTCTTTACTATAGCACGTAAACTGTTGCCATGCGCCGATACAATCATCTTACGTCCTGCTGCCAGGCGGGGAAGAATCACTTCATTCCAGAAGGGCATGGTGCGGGCACAAGTGTCCTTAAGCGATTCACACAGCGGCAACTGCTGCTTGCTTAGAAGTGCATAGCGGGGGTCAAAGCCCGGAAAGCGGGGATCGGTGGTTTCCAATGCAGGCGGGGGAACATCAAAGCTGCGCCGCCAAATCTTAACTTGATCTTCGCCGTACTTGGCAGCAGTCTCGGCTTTATTCAGTCCCTGCAAAGCACCGTAATGGCGTTCGTTCAGCCTCCAGTCGTGGTGAACCGGGGTGTACATCATATCCATCTCATCTAGAGATATCCACAAGGTGCGAATCGCGCGTTTAAGCACGGATGTCCAAGCTTCATCGAAGCTAAATCCTTCTTCTTTCAGGCGTTTTCCGGCAGTATGGGCTTCCAGTAACCCCTTTTCCGAGAGATCCACATCCGTCCAACCGGTGAACAGATTTTCCTTGTTCCAAATGCTCTCTCCGTGTCTGATCAACACTATTTTATACATCATAAACTCCTTAACATTGTTTAGCAGCCGCCCTCGGGCTTGCTTTTGTAGGTTAAAACTCCCAGCTCTTGCTCGATAAAGCGGGCAAGGATAAAGAACAAGTCCGACAGCCGGTTCACATAGCCAAGCAGTTCAGGCGCAAGCTCTTCCGCATGGGATAGGGCAATGATGCGCCGTTCCGCTCTGCGGGCAACGGTTCTGCATACATCCAGTCTGGCGGAAGGCAGGCATGAACCCGGAACCACAAAGCCGGTCAGCGGCACTTTAGCTTCATAACTGTGGATTATATCCGTAAGCCCCTCAACATCCTTTGCACAAACAGGGTAGGGATAGGCATCCCCTTTGGTGGCAAGCTGCCCCATCACCCGATACAGCCCGTTCTGAATACTAATCAGCTGTTCCACGATGCCGGGGTTCTGTATATGGTGCTTGCTTTCTCCTA
>CAYSGM010000094.1:0-11539 GCA_964430595.1 uncultured Candidatus Cloacimonas sp. | reverse complement strand
CCCATCTTGGGAGAGGGGTCGAGGGTGAGGGCATGAAACTATCTCCCATCCGGCAGCATTATGCCAAAGCTATGCGCCAAAACCCAACCAAGGCAGAGCAAATGCTATGGCAGGTCCTGCGTAACCGAAATTTTCATGGCTTCAAGTTTAGACGTCAGCAGCAGCTGGGTCATTACATCGTTGATTTTGTGTGCTATGAAGCTAAACTTATCCTTGAATTAGATGGAATTCACCACTCCGATCCGGTTAAGATACTTGAGGACAAGGAAAGAACAGAGGAGTTAACCCAAATGTGATTTCAGCTTTTACGTTTTGCGAATAGTGAAGTGGAAGAAAGCTGGGGTTTGGTGACAGACAAGATAAGTGAGATGCTTTGTACCCTCACCCCCTGCCCCCTCTCCCAAAACGGGCGAGGGGAATCAACACTTCGGAAGCTAATATGAAAAAGAGCCTCTTCACCACCATCCGCACCGAAGGCGCCATCCTCCCCGCAGAATTGCTCCAGCGCATCATCAATACCGACTCCACTTTGGATGGCCTTAAACCCACCGACTACCATTTCAGCCCCGGCGAACGCCTTAATGAAGCGGCCACCCGTTCCTGGAATCGCCTCAGCGGCGTATGGAAAACCTACAAAGACCTTATCAACCGCTTACCGGAAGATGCCATAGGCACCACCGAAACCCGCGAACGCTGGCTGTTCCCCCTGTTTCAAGAGCTTGGCTACGGGCGCATCCTAGCCCAGAAAGCCATCGAGATAGAAGGCAAAAGCTATCCCATCAGCCACAAAGCTACCGAACCTGTCGCCATCCATCTGGTAAGTTATAAATGGGACTTGGACAGACGTAATACTGTAGCCAAAGGTGAAACCAAGTTATCCCCCCATTCCCTGGTGCAGGAGTTTCTCAACCGCAGCAAAGAGCATCTTTGGGGCTTTCTTTCCAATGGTCTCAAACTCCGCATCCTGCGCGACAATATCTCCCTTACCCGCGCTGCCTATGTGGAGTTCGATCTGCAGGCAATGATGGATGGTGATGCCTACAGCGATTTCTTCCTGCTTTATCTGCTGTGCCATCAGTCCCGGGTGGAAGCTGCCACAGATGAAACCGGAAGAGCTTTAACTCCCGAATCCTGCTGGCTGGAAAAGTGGTATAACACCTCCATCACAGAAGGGGTAAGAGCCCTGGACGAGCTGCGCAACAACGTCCAGGCTGCCATCGAATCTCTCGGTGCGGGTTTTATCTCCTATCCCCAAAACGCCGCCTTACGGGCAAAGCTGAGAGACGGCACCCTAACCCTGCAGACCTATTACACTCAGGTTCTGCGTCAGGTTTACCGCCTGCTGTTTGTCTTTGTTGCCGAAGACCGCGACCTCCTGTTGCCGCAAGCCACCCCGGACAGCGTAAAAAAGGTATTCCACGATTTCTATTCCACCTATCGCATCAGAGAGCTTGCCCGCAAAAAGCGGGGCACCGGACACTGTGACCTGTGGCACCAGTTAAAGCTGCTGTTTAGTAGCCTCTACAGCGGTAATGCCGCGCTGGGACTGCCTGCGCTGGGTTCTTTCCTCTTCAGGGATGATTCCACGCCGGATTTGGCAGACTGCGGCATTGCCAATAGCGATTTACTTTCCGCCATCCGCTATCTCTGCTACACGCAAAAGAACAATCTCTTCCAGCCCGTAAATTACCGTAACCTCGGTCCCGAAGAACTGGGCAGCGTTTACGAATCCCTGCTGGAAATGCACCCCGATATCAATCTTGATGCCGGCTACTTTAAGCTGAACATTGTTGCAGGCTCGCAGCGCAAGACCACCGGCAGCTATTACACCCCTTCGTCATTGGTTAATTGCCTGCTGGATTCTGCACTGGAGCCGGTGATTGCCAATGCCCTCACCCCTAGCCCCTCTCCCAAAAAGGGAGAGGGGAATAATATGCCCCCCTCGCCCAATTTGGGAGAGGGGTCGGGGGTGAGGGCAAACCCCGCCTCGCCAAATTCCACCTCCCCGGAGCAATCCCTGCTTGCTCTAAAAATCTGCGATCCCGCCTGCGGTAGCGGTCACTTCCTCATTGCCGCCGCCCATCGCCTTGCCAAGCGTCTTGCCGCCATCCGCGCCGGAGAGGACGAGCCCGCGCCTTCCATCATCCAGCATGCCCTGCGCGACGTAATAGGTCATTGCATCTATGGCGTGGATATAAACCCCATGAGTGTGGAGCTCTGCAAGATATCCCTCTGGATGGAAGCCCTGGAACCCGGAAAACCCCTTGCCTTCCTGGATCACCACATCCAATGCGGCAATTCCCTGCTGGGCTGCACCCCTGCTTTACTAAAGAAAGGCATTCCCGATGCTGCCTTTTCTCCCATTACCGGCGATGAAAAGGAATATTGCAGCATCTACAAAAAGCAAAACAAGGAAGAAAACCAGGGCGATGCCTTAGATATATTCAGCAGGGACGAGCAGCCCTGGGAGCATCTTGGCAACCATGCCCCCTATGTGATAAACCTGAATAAAATGGATGATAACGACCTTGAGGGTCTGCTCCGCAAAGAGGCTGCCTATGCCGAACTGCTACATTCAACCGGCTATCTTAACAGCAAGTTTATTTACGATGCCTGGTGCGCCGCCTTTGTGTGGAAAAAGGCAAAAGATGATAACCTGCCATATCCCGTAACGCAGCAAATCCTGGATAGAATAGAGCAGAATCCATACAGTTGCCCGCCCTGGATGCGCAACGAAATTATGCGCCTTGCCACAGAATACCAGTTCCTCCACTGGCACATTGCCTTCCCCGATGTCTTTTTCCCTGAGCCACCACTTACCACTCACCCCATACCACTTACCGCTCCCGGCTGGTCAGGCGGCTTCGACTGCATCCTTGGCAATCCTCCCTGGGAGCGGGTAAAGCTGCAGGAAAAGGAATTCTTCGCTGCCCGCGATGAAAGCATAGCCCATGCCTCAAATGCCTCCGTGCGCACCAAAATGATAGAAAGCCTCCCCGCTACAAATCCTGCGCTGTTCAATCTGTTTTTGGCAGAAAAAAGGAGATCGGAAGGCTCTTCCCGCTTTATCAGAGAGGGTGGGTTTTTCCCCTTGTGTGGCAGGGGCGACCTGAACACCTATACTGTTTTTGCGGAGCTAAACCGCATACTTCTTTCTGCGAAGGGCAATACCGGCTGCATTGTTCCCAGCGGCATTGCCACGGACGACACCACCAAATTCTTCTTTCAGGATTTGTTTGATACCGGCTCTCTGATTAGCCTCTATGATTTTGAGAATAAGGAAAGGCTTTTCCCCGGTGTGCACAGTAGCTTAAAATTCTGCTTGTTAACCATGCGCTCCTCCACCTCGACATCCGGCAATCTCACCACCTCACCATCTCGCCACGCTGCCGATTTCGTTTTCTTCGCCCATAATATCGCCGATTTAAGCGATTCTGAGCGGCATTTCCAGCTAAGTGCCATGGATATCGCCCTCATCAATCCCAATACGCGTACCTGCCCCATTTTCCGCTGTAAACAGGATGCCGAGCTAACCAAGTATATTTATCGCCGGGTTCCCGTGCTGATAAACGAGAACGACCCCGTGAACGGCAACCCCTGGGGCATTTCTTTTAATCGTATGTTTGATATGTCCAACGACTCCCACCTTTTCAAAACCAAACAGCAACTGGAAGATATGGGCTTTTACCTGCAGGGCAATCACTTTATCCCCGTAGCGCAGGATGCCGATCCTGCGGTACAACATAAACCCACTTCGCAAAACAATGATGTGTATCTGCCCCTGTATGAAGCCAAGATGATCCATCACTTCAATCATCGATTCGGCGACTATGCTGATCTTCCCGAAGGTTCAGATTCCACCCAATTACCTTATATTCCTGTTTCCCGTCTTCAAGATCCGTATTATGAGCCGTTGCCAAGGTATTGGGTAAAACAAGATTATTGTTTTGATGCTTTGAAAAGTCATGGATCAGCTAAGTGGTTATGGGGGTGGAGGGATTTCACCAATTCAACAAATGCTAGAACAACTATACCATGTATATGTCCTAGATTGGGCACCAGTGACACATTTCTGTTGTTGTTTTCAAATAGTAATGAAAGTATGTTGGCTTTCTTGTTAGCGTGCCTGTCAGCTTTCGTATTTGACTATACTGTGAGGCAGAAGATTGGTGGTGTTCACCTAAAGTACCATTACTTCAAACAGTTACCGGTCTTACGTCCTGATGATTTTAACTCTGAATTATTAAGCCAACTTACGCCTCTGATACTGGAGCTAATCTACACGTCCTACAGTCTGCAACCCTTCGCCCGTGACTGCGGTTACGACGGGCCACCCTTCATCTGGGACGAGGAGCGCCGCTTCGAGATACGCTGCGAGCTGGATGCCCTCTTTTTCCACCTCTACCTTGGCACCCAGGCAGATTGGGTAGGAATGCAAGATAGCGAGATAGCGAGTTTGCCAGATAGTTCCACCTCCCCACTTACCACTCACAACTCACTACTTACGCAGTACCTTCCCACCCCCCGCCACGCTGTGGATTACATCATGGAAACCTTCCCCATCGTTAAACGCAAAGACCTCCGGGATTATGGCACTTACCGCACCAAGCTCCGCATCCTGGAACTCTACGACCAAATGACCTACTGTCTTGCGCCCAAAACAGAGTATCGCAGCGCCCTCAATCCCCCACCCGGCCCTCTCTGTGATTCAGAAGGCAACTTCATCCCCATAAAGAAGTGGGATATGAACAACTGTCCGAAACATATACATTTGATAGAGAGTACACTATCAGTACAAGATACTGCTTTAGAGGTTGTTTGGCCTCCTCTTTTCCCAGACTCTGGAGCAGAGAAAGCGGTGTGTACAGCCTTCCTATCCATAATGTCACAAAAGCAGGTTGCCAGCGATTCAGAGTTACTGGAAACTCTCATACTGGCAGTCAATCCAAACTTATGTAATGCACTTCTGGACGATGATGATGCTGTATCTTTAGAATCCGTCATAATGAAAGCTCCACAAGATTTATTCAACTCTCCTAGCCATACAGTTTACTGGAAACAAACACTGAAACTGTTTGAAGAACTTGAGGCTATAGAGATCGATAGAAACCAGTCAACCTTTGTTATAAGGGTTGGAGTTACTTTCGAGGAGATATGTCAACGATACTCCATATCTTCTGATATAGCCAAGTATGCATTGAAGGCTCACCGCCGCTTTGAAGAGATTAAGAATGATACCCAAGCAAAACAACAAGAAGTCGAAGCTGTTGATAGCGTTGTTACTATTATGCAGAGAGAATCATCTGTCGCCTAAGGAGATGTAATGGAATCAATACTTAAGTCATTGGATAGGCATCCCCTCCGAAATGAACCCCGTATTTGGGTTAGCCGGGTTGTTATATATGAGCAACTTGAGCCAAAACCCATAGTTATACGGGATATTCCATTAATGCGTGGACTGAATATCGTTAGTGCAGAGGAAGCTAGTGATACACCTCAAACTGGATTAATACATGGTCATAGTGCGGGGAAAACGACATTATGCCGTTTTATTAGGTATCTCCTAGGTGAGAGCACTTTTGCGCCTGACAAAACAACATCCATGATAAAATGTTCATTCCCCCAAGGCTGGATAGCGGGAGAGCTAAATGTACTTGGGAAGAAATGGACGGTGATGAGATCGATGGGTGGAAGGTCTTCACATGCCGTGGAAAACATATCTTTGGATCAATTCATCAAGACGAAGGGTGCCAAGTTATCTCAAGCTAAGTATGTCGAAGTAATTGGATTTCCTAACTTGCTTGATGATCTGGCAGTTAAGTCGATAGTGCAAACTGATGAGAATATTACTTGGGGACATGTATTATCCTGGTGTAGTCGTGACCAGGAAGCTCGTCTTGCCAACCTACACGAATGGAGAGTGTCCTCTAGTAATTCAGGAGCGCCCAAGTTTTTGAAGCCTAAAGAAGGGCCTCTATATACAATGCGTGCGCTAATGAGTTTATTGCAGGATTCTGAGGTTAAACTGCAGCAAAAGATTAGTGAAATGGAAAAAGAGCTTAGTGATCTTTCCAAACAATTGGAGCGGAAAAAACAAGAGCCCATAATCGTTGCAGAAACGCAGAAAGCTGCCTTAAGGAGTTATCTCAGAGAAAAGGGTTTTAGTGTTGACGATCTTTCGTATGTTTCTGATGATCTGACAATGCCTACGCTAAGCTCAATTTCCCAAGACCGTTGCAAGCATCTTCAACAGAAATTATCGGAGCTAGAACATCAGAAGAATGCACTCGAGAAAGAGTTAGGGCTTTTACAAGAGCAGAAAGGGAAAATTAATCAACAAATTGAACCATTAGACATCCAATTGGAGCTATTTAAAGATCAATCACTTGAACTAGAAGGTAAAGAGCGTAAGTCAAAAAAAGAGTTAGAAGTATTGAGAGAAAGGCTAGATTCTCTGTGTGTTTGGGGAAATATAGCTGTTAAGAACTGTAGCTATTTTAACAAAAAGAATATCTCTTTTAATGATTTCAGAGACAGTAATAATGATACAAAGAATGCTGATCTACTCAGCAAGTTGTTAGATGAACTAGAAGAAAAGAAAACTCCATTAATCGAGCAATTCAGTGATAAAAACGCAGAAATCAAGATCATACAAGATAAGATGATTAATTATCGCCAAAAATACGAGAAGCTACTTATTGAAAAAGACCAGCTACACCGCTTGATAGAGAGCATAGATTCATGTCATGCAGAACTTAAACATCCCACAACGAATATGCAGTTAAAGTTACTCACAGACAAGCACAAGCAGTTAGACCGGCAAATACTTGAGGATAAGTCAAAACTGAATGTTGTGCGCAGAGACTTTGAAAAGAACAGCAAGTTGCTATCTCAGATTTTCTCGTTACTTATAAGTATTTTACTACCTTCTCAGAAGGCAACTGGTAGAGTGACCTTGGAGCAGGGAGATATCGCTTTCAATATCATTCAAGGACAGATTCTAGGGGGAGAAGCGATAAGTACCCTCTCAATTCTTTTAGCGGATTTATCATGCCTTATCTACAACACGTTACATGAAAAATCCTGCTTGCCAGATTTTCTTCTCCACGATAGTCCTCGGGAAGCCGATATGGGTGGATATTTATATAGCAATTACTTACGTTTAGCTGCCAGCCTGCAAAATGAGTTTGGTAGTAATTGCCCCTTCCAGTACATTGTAACAACTACGACACCTCCTCCTGTAGATTTAAAGAAACATGTCGTTCTGCAGTTAGGGACTTATCCAGAAAGTGAACTGCTATTGAAGCGGCAACTTAAAGAAAATCAGCAACAGGCTAAGTTTATGTGATGGATATAATTATTAATAAACAGAGAAGATAAGGAGAATATAATGCCTTCTAAAGCCTATACAACCTTCAGAAATCAATTGATTAAAGATGTAGATGAGCTAATCGAAACTCACAAGCAAGTTAATCAAGTGAAAAGTAGTAAACAAAGTCTTGGTCATTTGACAAGAAGCGCTTTATTCATATTATGTGCAGGATGGGAGCATTATATTGAACTCGTATGCACAGAGTTGTTTGAACCTTTAGTACTGGATAATTCACTTGAATCCGCCCATAAGGATGTAAGGAGAATACTCGCCAACCATGTTAAAAGCCAGAAGGATGATACATATTGTCTTAAGCTGATTGGAGATGGCTGGAAAAAGTGTCTTAAAGAGTGCTTAGATACCGAGATTAAAGGATTCCACACACCAAAATCAACGCCAGTTAAGAATCTATTTCAAGAATATCTTGGTGTTGATCTCTCAGGTATATTACACAAAGACAATTGTAAGTTCATTGATGACTTTGTTACGAAACGAGGTGAAATCGCCCACAAGGGAGCTAAAGCCGATAATCCAAAATTTAGTGAAATTGTGGATTATCGAAACAGAATTTGCAATATCGTAATGGATATCGATGAATTTTTAGCTGAAGAGGGGAAAAAGGTTCACGGGAAGAAAGCGTGGCAAAGGCTAACAGAATCAGCAAAAATCATACCGTTATATGATAAGTAAACAGTCCATTGGCTATCATTATTCATGTTTAACCTCGCTTCAGATCAAGTGTTATCTATGAGCTAGATATGAATTTATTTACTTATTAAGGAGAATATTATGTTTCTATCTGAACTCAAGCTATGGAATTTTAGAAAATATGGGCATGGGAACGATGCTATTGTTTTAGATAGTCCACATTTATCTGTTAAGTTCAATAGCGGGTTGAATCTCCTAATTGGGGAAAACGAGTCTGGAAAGACGACGATTATTGACGCTATCAGACTGATCCTGCATACTCAAACATATGAATACCCCCGAATCTATGAAGATGATTTTCACTTTGATGGCAGGTCGTATCGAAACAAACTTAGGATTGAATGCATTTTCAGAGGTTTTAGTGACGCAGAAGCTGGTCAGTTTCTGGAATGGATTAGTTTCAATGCGGATAAAAAATATGAACTGAGAATTTGGTTAGACTCAGAAATGACTAATGATAATAAAATCATCTCTGACATTCGAGCGGGTGCTGATGATACTGGAACGAGAATGGATAGTAATGCTGCTAATCGGTTGAGAATAACTTACCTCAAACCGCTTAGAGATGCTGAAGTGGAAATGTCTGCCGGTAAAAGATCACGATTTGCTCAATTATTGAAGAACCACTCACTATTCAACCTTACAGACGAGCATAAAGAAGAACACACATTGGTTAGTGCTTCCAAACAAGCTAAGAATCATATAGAAAACTTCTTTAAGCCAACAATTAGAGAACCAGGAGAGCAAGAACAATTACCATCCGGCGAAGTGATAACTAATGCTATTAAACAGTATCTTAACAACTTCTCAGGGGAGTGCAAAGAACCTAATATTACTGCTATGGGCACAAAGCTATGGCAGATATTACAACAACTGAATCTAACAGTCGATCATGATCAAACCAGTTTAGGTGTTCTAAATCTGTTGTATATGGCTGCAGAAATGATAATGATTGAAGATAACAAATCGCCGTGCTTAAGATTAGTTGCAATAGAGGAACTTGAGGCGCATTTGCATCCTAATTATCAAATGAATGTTCTTAGGGCTATTGAACAAAGCAAAGATATGCAGTTCATTCTGACCACACATAGCACGGTGGTTGGAGCAAGCACAAAATTAGATAACCTAATAATATGTAAGGATAAGGCAGTCTTTCCAATCATTGACTATTCGAATCTTGGAAGTGATGACAAGCAATTCCTTGGAAGGTTTCTTGAATATACAAAAGCCAATCTCTTTTTCTGTAAAGGTGTAATAATCGTTGAGGGAGATTCCGAAAATCTTCTTGTTCCAGCTATTGCTGAGATAGTGTTAGGAAGACCCTTACATTCCTATGGTGTTTCGATTGTTAATGTTGGCAGTAGAGCTTTAATGCGTTACGCTAAGATTTTTGAGCCCAAAGAAGAGCAACAACCTATTAACATGAAAGTGGCTTTGTTATATGATGGTGATATTCCGACATACGAGTTTCTGAACGATAGAGAAAAGAAAAAGAAGATTTATGCTCATCTCTTGACGGATAATGAATATATAATATCAACTGATATAAATGATTTTAAAAGAAAAGTTACAGAGCGGGTCACTGGTTATGATGTAACTTCCATTACTACAGATTCTAAAGTCGATTTACAGGAATGCCATTATGCTAAATTTAAGGAGTATATGCTATCTAGATGCGATGGTCTCGCTGACATGACTCCCCAGATTTTTTGTGCTAAAAAGAATGAATGGACTTTAGAATACTCATTAGCTAATAGCTTCCTAAAAAAACGACTACTTAGAGCTATGATGAAAGCGAAGTGTCAAAGCAATAACTCCCGGAAAATACCTCAAAACGTGCAAGATTCGACATCAATAACAAAAGTGTTCTATGGTGACAACGGTCTATCAAAAGCACTGACAGCTCAGAATTTGGTTGAGTTAATGTTAAATCCATTTAGATCTCCCAAGCTCAATTTAAGAATCAGAGAGTGTTATCGTCAACGGATGATAGAAGACCCAGAGTTATCATATATCATAGAAGCAGTCAAGTTTGCATGCGGAGTCGATTGATGGCTATCCCCATTTCTGAAGCTAATATACTGGCATATGTAGAAGAAGCGGAATCCTTACTATTAAAAACTGGGGAGCATTTCGACGAACAAAGTAGAGAGTTTATTCGCTGCATAGAAAGTAAAGATGTGATCGCATGTCCTGGTAGTGGTAAAACCACAGCATTGGTAGCGAAGCTATACATACTAACTAAGTTCATGCCGTTTGAAGATGGGTCAGGAATATGTGTGCTGACTCATACTAATGTCGCTATAGACCTGATAAAGGAGAGATTAGGTAAACAGGGCTCAATTCTATTTGAACATCCCAATTTCTGCGGGACAATACAGAGTTTTGTGGATACATATCTTGCTCAGCCAATGTATGTAAGTATCTTTGGGCACCGTATAAGCACTATAGATGATGATTTCGCATACTCATACCTGATCGCCAATCTCAAACGCTGGAATGCTGTAAATCAAAGACCCAATTTCCTCGAAAGTATTAGAAATTTAAGGATCAATCTTTCAACAGGTGATCTTGTAGATAGGAAAGGCCAACCTTTTTCAATCCCTTTTACGTCAGAGAAAACTAAGTATATCCCAAGAGAAATCAAGTCTCGAAAAGCAAACGCAATAACTAAAGGCATCCTTTTTTATGATGAAGCTTTATGTCTTGGGCAATCCTATTTGAACGAAAACCCACAGTTATCTGGTGCATTTAGTAAACGATTCAAACATGTTTTTGTCGATGAAGCCCAAGATACCTCATCTGTACCGTACAGAATTTTAAAATATCTATTCCCTGAATCAATTATGCAATTGGTAGGCGACCCTAATCAAACGATATTCGATAACTCAGAAACAGCAAATAATGATGAGGAAAGCTGCAATTGGACTACGGAAGTTAGCTCTAAACCACACATAAGAATTCACAATTCTAAGCGTCTTTCTGCTCAAATTGCTTTATCAATAAAAAACATTGCTGAGTTCCCAGAACAAAACCTTCAAGGAAATCAGAATGTAAGCATTAAGCCAGTTCTTATATTTTATTCACATGCCAAAATTCTGGACGTAATACCAAAATTTGCTGAGTTGATTAGCATCAATGGACTGTGTGGCATAAGTAGATATCCTCACAAAGCCATTGGACGTGTGGTAAAAAAGAAATCCGATGATAATCACTTCAGATTACCATCCTACTTTCCAGAATATTACCGAACAACCAAGAGAAAAATGTTTTTTGATGGTCTTAGGCAATATTTGGTTAAACCTATGAACTACGAAGATCTACGTCAAGTCAAACAAGTATCTGATTTGCTTATGAACTCATTGATAAGAATGCTAACTCTGTCAGAGATTTTTGACAGTACTAGCAAGCGAAAACTGTTGAGTCCCAAATGTTGGTGTAAATTCCAACTCATTGTTT
>CAYSGM010000093.1:3164-11543 GCA_964430595.1 uncultured Candidatus Cloacimonas sp. | reverse complement strand
ACACAAAACTGATACGGCTCACCTGTTATCTGACGAGTCTTGTGATGTTTGGCCTTTTGATCTGCTCCCAAGAAGTCGTCTTATTGCTGGTCGGAGATCAATGGGCGCAAGCAATCCCATATCTACAGATTATGTGTATATCAGGTACTCTTTATCCCTTGCATGCACTCAATCTAAACATGCTTAAGGCAATGGATAGATCTGATTTGTTCCTCAAGGTTGAGATTTATAAGAAACTTCTGGTTATCCCTGTGATTATTGTTGGGATAAGATTTGGGATGATCGTACTATTATGGGGGATGGTGTTCAATTCGTTTATGGCATACTTTGTAAATTCGATGTTTTCCGCCAAACTGATCGGTTATTCATCATGGCAACAGATTAAGGACATATTTCCTGCCTTTATTGAGAACGGATCTGTGATGCTGATAGCCTATTTCGCCGGATCATTGTTTACCGCGAATATGTATATATCCCTCGGAGTCAAGCTTGGGGTTGCTACGGCTCTAATCATTGCCTTTGGAGAATTTGGGAAACTATCTGATTATAAAGAGATAAAAGGTGTGTTGCTAGAACAGATATCGAAGACTAAGCTCAGAGCTTTCTTGCCGCACAGCAATTCTTAGATTATTGGAGTAATTTATGATTTCAGTGTTTGGATGCAAGACCGGTCAGGAAGAGATTGACCTGGTCACAGACGTTTTAAAATCCCAATGGTTGGGATTGGGTAAGTATGTTGACATGTTTGAGCAGGAGTTTGCAGCCTATCGAGGATTGGATAACTTCATCATGGTCGATAGTGGTTCGAATGCACTTTTCTTGGCTATCACGCTTTTGGATTTACCTGCAGGGTCGGAGATAATTATACCTAGTCTTACCTGGGTATCATGCGCACAGGCGATTCTTTTGGCCGGGCACAAGCCAGTATTTTGCGATGTAGAGCTTGATACAAGCAATACCAACGCTGATCTGATTAAAAAGCATATCACAGACAGAACCGGAGCGGTAATGGTTGTCCATTTTGCGGGAAAACCCGTTGATATGGATCCTGTTTTAGCCTTGGGCTATCCTGTGATAGAAGATGCAGCTCATGCAGTTTCATCATCTTATAAGGGTCGAGCTTGCGGGAGTATGGGTGACGTGGCAATATTCAGTTTCGATGCCGTTAAGAACCTAGCTACTTGTGAGGGTGGGGGAGTGGCGATGAAGAATCGTGCGCTACTGGCAAGAGCCAAACAACTTCGCTACTGTGGTATCGGCAAATCAGGGTTTGAAGCTGCGTCTTCCAGCACAAGCGGGAAATCTAGATGGTGGGAATACAATATCATAGAACCCTTCATCAAGATGCTCCCCAACAATATTATGGCGGCAATAGCATTGGCACAACTCAGAAAGCTAAATGACTTGCAAGGCATTAGGCTGAAGTATAATGATTTTTACAATACCGAACTAATCGGAGTGGGAGACATAATCCTTCCCCCTAAGAGTTTAGAGTATGAAGAGCACTCATTTTTCACATATACTATCAGAACCCAAAAGAGAGATGTATTGGCGAAGTATCTTCTTGATAAAGGGGTATACACAACGTTGCGCTACCACCCCCTGCATATGAACGAGCTTTATGGCAGTAAGGCACATTTACCAAATTGTGAAGAACTCAATGATACTGCTCTCAGCATACCGCTTCATCCGAATCTGAGTGATACGGATGCTGCTTATGTAGTAGCACAAGTAAAAGAATTCTATGGAGCTTAAAGTGGTTAAGGTAAAAAAGAACAAAAAATTCATATCCCAAAACCAGAATGGCGAGGCAAACGGGTACGTGATTCCTATTGTGGACATAAAAGATGAATTCCCCGAGGTGGACAGATTTCCGCATCAGGTATATCTTACTGTTGTAGCACCAGGAGAGATCAAGGGTCCGCATCATCACAAGATCCGCTATGCCATGTATACCTGCATTAAGGGGAATATTAAAATCGTGGTGAAGAATAGTGATTCATACGAAGTATACTACTCCGGAGAAGATTACGAATATGCCACAGTTTGGGTGGAAAAAGGTTATCCCACAGCGTTGATCAATCTGGAAACAGAGCGCGAGAGCTTGATAATCAACACACCCAATCCGTCTTTCAGGGAGTGCCCTGATGATGAGCACGAAGTGGATTTTGATACCAGATATCTGACCATAGAAGTTGGATAAGCACTAATCAAGACTACCATAATTTAATCCATCCAAAAGGACAGAGCTATGCTGAAACCAAGAACAAACTCTCAATTCACATCGCCGGAGGCATTGTGAAAGGTATAATTCTCGCCGGCGGTGCCGGTACCCGTCTCCACCCCTTAACCATATCCGTGAGCAAACAGCTCATGCCGGTTTACGACAAACCCATGATCTATTACCCGCTTTCAACCCTGATGTTATCCGGAATTCGAGAAGTGTTGATCATCACCACTCCGGAGGATCAGGCAGGATTTATCAAGCTTTTAGGCGATGGAACTCAATTGGGCATGTGCTTCGAATACAAGGTGCAGGAAGTGCCCAATGGCTTAGCTCAAGCTTTCGTAATCGGTGCAGATTTTGTGGGGAGGGATAGCGTTTGCTTGATTTTGGGAGACAACATTTTTTATAGGGCAGACCTACAACGGAAACTGCAATTATGCACCGAGCCGGAAGGTGCGATTATTACCGCTTATCCCGTACAGGATCCAGAGCGCTATGGAGTTGTGGAGTTTGATATGAATTTGAACGCAATAAGCTTAGAAGAGAAACCAAAACAGCCAAAATCTCACTACGCTGTCCCGGGTTTGTACTACTATGATAATAGCGTAATTCAGATTGCTCATGAGATTGAGCCTTCCGCTCGTGGAGAATACGAAATTACTGATGTCAATAGAGAATACCTACGGCAGGGTAAACTAAAAGTCATGCTCCTCGGAAGGGGGACAGCGTGGTTGGATACGGGAACCTTTGATTCTCTGATGCAGGCGTCGCAGTTTGTAGAAGTAATCCAAAGCCGCCAGGGACTGAAGATATCATGTATTGAAGAAATTGCTTATCGAAGCAAGTTCATTGACAAGGAACAATTACGCAAACTGGCTGAACCAATTAGAAAGAGCGGGTACGGAGAATATCTGCATAGTATTATTAATTAAGGCTATAGAATGAAACTGGCCATTATGCAACCATACTTCCTTCCATATATTGGTGCGTTTCAACTGATTAATGCAGTTGATAAATACCTTGTATATGGTCAAGTCAATTATAGAAAAGACGGTTGGTTCCATAGGAATAGACTATACTTAAAGAACCGTGGACCTGTCTACTTTTATCTATCTATGGTCAATGCAAGTATACATAAAACGTTCAACCAAATATTTGTGGATGAAACAGACAAGTGGAGGATAAAAATTCTGAAGTTTTTTGAGCATAATTATCGAAACACTCCTTTCTTCGACGACGCACATCTACTTCTACATGATATTATTCACTGCCAGCATGAAGTGTTAACTGATTTCAACTTCCACTCTTTGAAGATTATTTGCAACTACTTAGGAATTGAAAGTAAGCTGATGATAGATCCCTTGCTGGAACAGGAAGTAGAATCTGTTTTGGAAAACTCCAGCTTCTTGAGCAAGGAGGGTTTGGACCGAAAATCAATGAGAGTGGTGACAATATGCAAACTGATGAACTCTGAAAGATACATCAATCCGATTGGAGGAACTACCTTGTATGATAAGACAGTCTTTGCCTCCCATGGTATTGAGCTTAGTTTTCTTCAAACAGACAAAGTTACTTACTCACAGAGCAGCAAAGAATTTATCCCTAATCTTTCCATTCTCGATGTCATATCCAATTGTGGGGAAGACGGAACAAAAAAGCTACTAAGTGAGTATTCCCTTGTTTAATCATATACTTGGTTTGGATTAAAGGAATACCAGGTGTGAAGCAAAATGCCATCGGCGGCTACTTCGAGCTTGAACTACGGCATGGCATCCAATACCACAGCCAAGCCATCAAACTGAATAGTGGAAGGCACTGCTTTGAGTACATCCTTAGGTTAAGAGGGTATCGCAAGGTCTATATACCCTATTATACTTGCGAAGTACTATTGGAACCGATAAAGAAGCTGGGCTTGGACTATGATTATTACAGCATAGATGAAAGCTTTGAGCCGTCCATAAATGTAAGCAACATAAGAGCTAATGAGTGTTTTCTCTACACAAACTACTTTGGCTTAAAGGAAGTCTTCATTAGATCCCTTCCCGACAATAATAACATTATCATAGATAACAGCCAGGCGTTTTTTGCACGGCCATGTCCTCACTTTGACACTTTGTACTCCCCCAGAAAGTTCTTTGGAGTTCCTGACGGTGGATATCTATATACTTTTGATAATCAAAAGCTGGATGTTGATTTGCCACAAGCAACATCATACCAAAGATGCGCTCACCTCTTGAAAAGAATTGATTTGGGTCCGGAACTAGGATACACAGATTTTAAAGTCAATGATCTGCAGCTATCAGGTGAAGAATTGATGCAGATGTCAAAACTAACTCATCGTTTGCTTTCGTCAATAGACTATGAGCAAGTAAAAACGAAACGAAGCAGCAATTTCAATACATATCATGAGATGTTGGGGAAACACAATATGCTGTCCACGTCTTTGTTCACAGACGCAATTTGTGGGCCTTTGGTCTATCCTTTCATGACAAACAAAGATGACCTTAGGGAAAGGCTAATTTCCAAACGAGTGTTTGTTCCCCAGTACTGGCATAATGTGCTTGAATGGCGCTGTCCAGGTTCCTTGGAGTATGACTTTGCGAAACACATTGTGCCATTGCCGGTTGACCAAAGAATAGTTATTGAGGATATTGAAGTAATAATTAAGGAAATACTAGGAGTGTGTTGTGATGAAGACAGATAATTTCAGAGTTTATTTGCGGGCATTTGAGCCTGATGATTATAAAGCTACTCTTTGTTGGCATAATGACAATAAGATTTGGGATATGGTCGGTAGTCCGAAGTACTATGTTTCTAGTGAGTACGAAAAAAAATGGATATCCGACGCGATTTGGAGTAAGGATCAAATTAAGCTCGGGATTTGCCTGAAGGAAAGCAACGAGCTTATTGGGTTTGGTTCAATCATCGACATTGATTGGATTAATCGGACTGCCCACTGCCCCAGTATGATTGGAGCAAGAGAGTATTGGGGAAAAGGGTTGGCGTCTGAAGCCCGTATGCTATTGCTTCATTTTGCTTTCAGAGAAAGAGGATTTAAGCGTATATGGGCAGTCATACTGGAAAGCAATATTGCCTCAATCCGGATGTGCGAAAAGTGCGGGTATAAAAGTGAGGGAATCTTGAGATCATCAATATTCAAGAACGGATCATATCACAATCAGGTACTCATGTCGATTTTACGGGAAGAGTTCGATTCATTGCTCAGGGATATGCGACTTGAGTGAGTTACCTTTAGTATCCATTTGTTGCATAGCATATAACCAATCTCACTACATTAGAGATGCTCTCGAAGGATTTCTAATGCAGAAGACAAATTTTGCTTTTGAAGTGCTGATTCATGATGATGCATCAACTGATGGTACAGAGCAAATCATTCGGGAATATGAGGCCAAGTATCCTGAGATCATCAAAGCTCTGTATGAAGAAGAGAATCAATGGGTAAAAGGCCGCAGAGGGTCCAGCGTTTTTAACTATCAAAGGGCTCTTGGTAAGTACATAGCCCTCTGCGAAGGCGATGACTATTGGACAGATCCACTGAAGCTACAGAAACAAGTAGACTTTTTAGAAGCCAATCCTGAATGTGGTCTCGTGCATACAGCTTATAGCGTGTTAAACGAAGAGACTGGTAGAGTCTTACCAAAGCCATTTGTCGCTAAAGATGGCGATGTATATCCCAGTTTTACAGAATTACTTCAAAAGAACTCAATAGCCACTTTAACTGTAATGGTAAGAAGGGGTTTAATCAAAGAGGTATGGCAAGATATGGATGTATGGTTTGATGAAAGGCTTAGAAGAGATTATAGTACTTGGTTAGGGGTTGCCAGATACGCAAAAATTGGGTACATAGCTGAGTATACAGCAGTTTATCGCAGGAGCCCTGGATCTGTATCCAATAATCTAGAAGCATACAAGAGGTTTACTTTTGACAAAAAAGGACTTGAGATCAAGTTAGCATTTATCAAGCACTATAACCTGGATGCTGAGACTACAGAGACAATCACTAGTGCATATTTTGACAGAAGAATGGCATGGATGCTTGTTTATAATTCGGAGCTTGCATTTGCGCGACCGTATGTTCAATCGTATCGCCCTAAAAGTTTCGTCAACATCCTTTTTAGAGCTTTGTTCCTGTCTGCAATGCCAAGTTGGTTTCTGCGATTGGTTGGCAAAGTCTGTTTCGAGATTTTGAACTTGTATAATTGTTTCAGGCCAGGGAAGCGTGGTATATTTCTTAAACCGTATTGATCTATTGAGAGTTGCTGTTTGAATGAAGCTAATCTGAAGCTATCCCACTTGCAGATGCTGGTAGTGAGTTATCTGCCAATAATGTTGATTTGGGATTATTTGATTGTAGCGTATGCTAGTTATAACGCGATGGCGGTCTGGAGAGGGGTTTTTACCTCCTTGTATTTGCTGGTGCTATTACTAAATACCAATATGCAACGTAGGTTTATTCGTAGTGTATGGTATTTTTGTTTATACGTTATATTTCTCTTGTTCTTTGCAGATTATGTTCTCTACTCGATTACTGTATCCAGCAAAGTAATTCTGTCAATGCTCAGCATTGTGATTGGATATCACTACATCAATGACGCGGCATCTATGAGAGCCCTTTCCAAGTCTCTTTTTTTCTGTGCATTGATCCTCTTGCTGAATTATTCTCTCGCCACTTTTGTCGGCATAGGAAAACGCACATACTCTTTAGATCTTGAACTTGGGATAACGAGCAGCTGGTTCGTATATACATATCTGGTGATTCTTGCGCCCTTGTACTATATGCACGAAAGATCGCGGCTAAAAATAATAGTGTTTGGACTAATGCTATCCATAATGTTGGTTTTGGTTTTAGTCTCGTTCAAAAGAGCTGCGATTCTAGGAATAGTATTTGGCTATGCGGTTTTTATGTACTACTATCGGAAAAAAGTTAGAGCCGTAAAATACGTATCCGTGTTTCTGCTTGCTTTGGTACTTTTATCGCCCATTTATGTGGATATACTGTCTACTCAGTTTGAAGCAAGATCTTCCAGATTTGAGGAAGGCGCGCTGGAATCTGAGATGAGGTATCAGGAGACTCCATTAGTGTGGGGATACATCTTTAGTTTTGAGGATCCCCTGGTATCTATTTTTGGATTGAACCCATTCCAGACCAGCGGCAGGTATGGGGGAGGTGGTTTCGGACAAAGAATGTTACATGTAGATTATAATGCGATTCTTCTAAGCCTTGGAATTGTGGGGTTTCTACTGTACATGCTCGTTTACTATAATTTGGCGATCGGATCTGGTGGATTAAGGAGGCGTGTTTTATCTAATGAATATTGCATTTACCAAGGCTTGTTTTGGGCGATACTGCTCACCTCACTCTTTACGTCTTTATCCGGGGGGATCAGTTCAGTCACATTCAGGTCGCTTATATTCCTCTTTCTTGGAGCCTTATTGCGTTCCATGGAGAGAGAAAGGATGAGTATCAAAGGTTCCTACATTATCCGGGATAAAAGTACCAAAGCGATGGCGCGGGCATCATGAGCACCAACAATCATTCCAAAATGAAGATTCTGATTTGCGGAGACTACTATCCCTACCCGGAAATAACCGAGTACGTAAACAGAAATGAAGCAGGAGACGTATCAGATATTTTCGGGGATCTAAAACCACTAATTGATTCTGCTGATATATCTGCGATAAACATCGAGTTTCCCCTTACCGCATCCACCAAAACTATAAAAAAAGCAGGTCCTTGCCTAAAAGGAGATCCAGTATCGATCTTACCAGTTGCCAAAGCAGGATTTGATCTACTATGCATGAGCAATAACCATACTCTTGATTTCGGGATCGAGGGAATGTTTGATACATTATCGCTAGCTTCTCAGAATGGTCTTGATTATGTGGGGTGTGGAAAGACCCTGGAAGATGCAAGAAAACCTTTTGCGATCCGAAAAAACGGCATCAGCCTTGCAGTATTAAACTTTTCTGAAAATGAGTTTAACTTTGCCACCGAGTGCTCAGGAGGGGCAAATCCTTTACATGAGTTCAATAACCTTAGCGATATCAGAAAAGCAAAAAGGATGCATGGCAATGTTTTAGTGATTGTCCATGGAGGGCAAGATTTCTGCCTTTATCCTCCTCCAAATATG
>CAYSGM010000093.1:0-3154 GCA_964430595.1 uncultured Candidatus Cloacimonas sp. | reverse complement strand
AATATGGTCAAGAGATTTAGACGGTTTGCTGAAGAGGGAGCTAGTGCAATCATATGCCACCATAGCCACTATATATCAGGTTCTGAGATATATAAAGGTGTGCCAATTTTCTACGGCATTGGAAATGTGATTTACCCAAAATTCGTTGATGATGAGAGAAACAAGACTATCGCTATTGAGCTTGATATCACTGAAAACGGCATCAGGGTTACACCTCACAGATTCTTCTTTGAAAAAAAATCATTCAGACTTGTTTGTTCGAAGAACAGAGAAGAAGATTTTGGACAGCAGTTAGATGAAATCTCTCAACGTATCCAGTCTATGAATCTTTTGGTCCCAAGTTGGTTGCAGGGGTTAAGAGATAACGGTGAGAGAGATCGTTATCTATGGATGGTAATGGGGTATCCTCAGTCAGGCTATAAAGCCCTAAAAAAGCTGGGTCTCTTGAGAATCATATCTCCGCTTGCTAATTACAGGAAAAAGCATCTACTCACAATGCTTAACCTGTTTAGGAGAGAAACACATAGAGATGCCATAATCCATATATTGGAAGAGATAGATAATGGTGACACAGTTAGTTAATAAGTTTTTCACAATTGTGAATATTGTAAGATTCAATATTGTGAAGAATAAGCAAGTAACTCTGGGCAATAAAACCCGATTAGTTGGCCTCGTAATAATTTCAACATGCAGGGAATCAGAAATTAAGATAGGTGCAGGATCTAAGTTGAGCACAAGCCCGGTAAATTATCACTTAAGTACTTTTGGGGCAATGAAGCTGGTTACAAGCAGGCCTGGTGCAAGGATTAAGATTGGCAGCAATACGAGAATCCATGCATCATGTATCCACGCTCGCGACTTAGTGGAAATAGGAAGCAGGTGTCTGATAGCAGCAAATTGTCAGATATTCGATAGCAGTGGCCATGATCTTTCTTTTGATGATATTCAGAATCGAATCAATACGAGGGGTATAGCCAAACCAGTGATTATTGGGGACGACGTTTGGATAGGCACCGGATCAATAATCATGCCTGGCGTCACGATTGGTGCTGGGAGCGTTATTGCAGCCGGTAGTGTAGTTACCAAGGATGTCCCATCTATGTGTATCGCTGGAGGGAATCCAGCCAGAGTAATTCGAGAATATAATAAAGATATTGGAGAGGGAATATGAAACGAATAATTGCTCTTTGTGATTATAAAGGCAGATTTGGATCGAAGTACTTTCCGCATATATATAGGAAGGGGATGGATAAAGCCCTTCTTGAGAAGTGCTTTCAGAACTTTGGATACTCTGTTCTCTATGAGCAAATGATCGATGCCCCGGCATTGGAATTCAGCAATACTCCCGTTATATATTCTTCAAGTGAGGATGCGGACTATAGATATAAGAGTTTCATTGAGGATATGGTGCTTGGCATTGAGTTAAGGGGCGCAAAGACATTGCCACCATTCAAGTTACTTAGGGCTACCAATAACAAGATTCTAATGGAACAGTTGAGAAACATTTATCTTCCCAAGCAATATCATACCAATACAAAGTTCTTTGGCACATTGGAAGAACTTATCCAGAATACTATGAAGCTTAGCTATCCATTAGTTGTAAAGACTGCCGGAGGGGCGGTGAGCCGAGGAGTATTCAAAGCTCAAAATTCGGCAGAACTGCTTAGAATCGCCAAAAATATCAGTAGGAGCAGTAATCCGCTATATGAGTTTAAGGATAAACTAAGAGAGTTTCGTCATAGAGGCTACAGCAAAGAATCTCTGCACAGGAACAAGTTTATCGTCCAAGAGTATCAGGATGGGGTCCAAAACGACTGGAAAGTTTTAGTTTATTACGATAAAGTATTTATCTTGAGAAGACAAAATCGTCCCGGTGATTTTCGGGCAAGCGGTAGTGGCCTCTTTTCTTTTGATGATACTGTGGATTCACGTCTACTGGAAGCTGGGATAGAGATTAGGAAAGCTCTGGATATTCCAATTGTTTCGCTGGATCTGGCCTTTAAAGACGATATCGTAATTCTGTTTGAGTTTCAAGGTGTTCACTTCGGCACAAGCACTCTTGAAAAGTCACCATACTACTACACAAAATCTAGTGGAGAATGGCAGAAGATAGTAGGGAAATCAATTCTCGAAGACGTATATGCTAAAGCTATCGTAGATTATCTCGAGAAAGAGAATTGAAGAGAATCTTATTTGTCTGCAGTGGTAACTCCAAGAACTTCGATGTTGTTCCCTTAATTCAGGCACAAGCCGATTCATTGATAGAGTTAGGGCTCGAAGTTGAGTTCTCCACAGTCAAGGGGAGGGGAGCTCTTGCATATCTATCGCATGGGTTGATCTTAAGAAGAACACTTAATTCTTCGTCTTATGACGTTATCCATGCCCACTATTCATTGTGTGGTTTCGTGGCCTACTTGGCAGGCATTTGTAGTAAAACCCCTGTTATTGTCTCCCTGATGGGCAGCGACGTAAAAGGTTCCGGACTCTTGTTGGGTATTATTCGATGCTTCACAAGATATTTATGGGATGCAACAATAGTAAAGTCGGACGATATGCATAGAAGCCTAAGAGTCGATAGTGCTGAGATTATCCCTAATGGCATAAACTTAGGAGTCTTTAATCCTCTACTGCGTAATGATTGCAGAGTACAGCTTGGTTGGGAGGTAAATAAGCACTATATTCTCTTCGGTGCTGATCCCGATCGGGATGTAAAAAACTATCCTCTAGCCAGACATGCTCTTGAGTTACTTATAGAACTAAACCCATCCCTGACAACCGAAAACTGCCGACTTGTCACTCTCGGTAGCGTTTCCCATCACCAAATACGGATCTATTTGAACGCCAGTGATGTATTGTTACTCACTTCGAAATGGGAAGGATCTCCGAATATCATCAAGGAAGCTATGGCATGCGGCACTCCAATAGTCTGTACAGATGTGGGAGACGTGAGATGGCTTCTAGAAGGGTTAGATGGCTGTTATGTCGCTTCTCAAGATTCGGCTGATATTGCCGATAAACTGGAGAAATCTCTAAGTTTTGAAGGTAAAACAGCAGGTAGAGAGCGGCTTATTGAGCTGAATCTTGACTCAGAGAGTGTCGCGAGAAGGATAGTGAAGGTCTATGAGAGAGTTGTGCGGAAGAGGGGGCTGTGAAA
>CAYSGM010000092.1:0-11553 GCA_964430595.1 uncultured Candidatus Cloacimonas sp. | reverse complement strand
CCAGAATCAGGCAGCAGCATCGTAACTGTACACGCCTCGTGTGCCGACAGCCTGGGGCGGCTGTCATTACGGAAGTGCCTTGTCTATCTGGTAACGGTCTTAGCTTCATTACTCTCTGCTTACTTTCCGAAACAGAACCAACGGTGGTCTGACCATGATCTCACCATGACTTATCATGGTGAGATCATGGTCAGACCCTCCCCGAATTATCTGCGGCAAGCAAGGAAGGACTATGAGAAAAGTTAGTATTATGCAAGTGATCTATAGATACTTAGCTACGCAAATTATGGAACTTTCTTTTCGTAGAGCGAGATCTCTGCTTTATAGGGTCTTTCGCCCTCTTTCAGGCTGCGGTTCAGTTTGTCTAACATCTTGCTGCGCTGTGACATATTATTCGGCTGCAAGGTGATGTCGAATAAGGCACTGGCTATTTCCTCGCCCTTAGTATCCCAAACCCTGGCTAAAAGCCGGACATTCTGTGCTTTGGGGCTTTTATTGGCGACATTGTAGTCCAGCTCGATAAACTGGCTGCCAAACCTGGCAATGCTAACCGAGGATATCTCTATTTGATTGCGCACGTGCTTTATGTTATTACGCTGAATAATGATACCCACAAAGGCAGCCACAATCACGAGGATAAGCATGGTTTCCTTCAGTTTGTAACGGCGGGGGAATTCCATACGGTCAACTATCGGCATTGCGAAACCTCACTTAGTAATTAAGTTGCCATCCGGCATACAGTTTGCCATTCCACTCGTGCAGGTATTCTGTGCTATAACCAAGCAGCAGCCGGTGGTGGGCAAACACATCAATCAACAGGGCATTATCCAGAGTAGTGCGTTTGCTGATCTCGCCCTGAAACCATGTGGCAGTAGCGGTCTGGGTTTGCCCCAAAAATAGATCATTGTAATTCTGCCGCCAATCGCTGCCAAAGCTACCCTGTTTGCTGTAGGAAACCCGGCTCTGAAGGCTGGTGGAAAGCGGAAGCGGAAGGAACAGCCCGCAGGTGATATCCACGATATTCGAGCCTTTGGGATAGCCCAAACCCCGTCCATCGTGAGAATACATGGTGTGATTCATATAGTGCGTGTAGGTGAAGGGGCGCACCGCAGTAAGCTCCAGAGTTACGGACGGCAAGGCACTTTGCGGGAAATATGCCGGCAGCTTATAGTTTATCCCGCCCTGAAGCGCGTATTTATTCCCCCACCAGGAGGTGAATATCTTGTTGTAGCTGAACTCATCGAAGGCAGTTTGGGCATATAATAGCAGGTTAGGATGTGCCCGGAACTTTGCACCGGCAAAGATCATCACATTGTCCCTATCGCCAATATTATGCTCACTGGCACGCCAGAAAGCGTTTGGCAACAGGTAGTTAAGATCCAAGCCGCGGTTGCCGTAAACCACGCTTTCACCCATAAACATGCTGAGGTTTTCGGTGGGATAATATGATAGCTGATGCAGGGCTACGAACTTATCGGGGAAGTTTTTGCTGCTTACCGCCGTGCTGGGATAGATGGCATAGCTGCTGTCTGCCCGCAGGGATCCATGAAGGATGGCAAGACCAAAATCCCCCAACCGCCCTTCTGCCAGCAGGTAGGCGTAGTCGTTCACGCGGTCGTTTAGAATAATACTGCCGCTGATGGAATTCCCGATGGGGAATTTGCCTCTGCCGATTGCCAGGGTGTAGTTGGTTGCGTTGTAGCTTACATCTGCTGCGATATTATCCAAGCGGATATTGGCTTCGCTATATTTGGCGTAACCATCCATCAATTCAGAGCTCTCTGCTTGGTCTTTATCGCCCAGGAACATGCCGTTCCACCAGTAGGTGTTCAAGTCTGTGTGTTTGCCTAAAGCAGCCTTGATGATGTAGCCTTTATACAGGAACCCGCAGTCTTTATCGCCACTGGCTTGCTCATAGCCGGCAAGGATGTTAAACTCTGCTTTAAGCAGTGAATCCGGGCTTTGGTAGCCTAAGAGGCTGTGGCGGGCTTTGCCGATGCGGAAAGCATCCAGAAAAGCATCTTTGAAGCGGGGAACGCTGGCAAAGGGGTGGTAAATGCGCTTTCCATAGATGGATAAATCGGCTTCACGCAGGTTTTCGGGATAGTTTAACAGGCTGTAATACATCTGATCCCGAACTTCAGGATTGAACGCAGAGCCGGGGATGTGGCGCACGCTCCACAGCGAACCGACGGAAAGCAGGAAAATGAATAGGATTGCTTTACTAATCTTGATCGTCATAGCCACCACTATGGCACATTTGGACTAATTGCTCCACTTCCTTTTGGCTAATTTTAAGCTCTTTTGATATTTCCCGCATAGACCAGCCGTCGGAAAGCAGCTTGCCTACCATGCGGCACATGGTTTTGGTATCCAGAGAGAGATTGCTTTCTTCAAAGGGGCTGGGGGCGTTGGTTACGGTAGGTTTCAGCTTGAAGGCAAGGATGAAGATGAACACGGCGGCAGCAATTAATCCACCCAGGATCAATAGCATCGGGACTAAACCAATGATCCCGCAAGGGGTTTTAGGGGCGCAAGGCGGGGCTGCTACTTTGGCAACAGGAGGTGGGGTACTGATCGATTCGGGAATGGCAGCCTGAGCTTCGGGAACTACCTCTTGCGGCTCCTCTGTTACAGTGGGAGGAGGGGGCGGAGGTTCTTCCTCTCCGTGCAGCTTAGCCATTAGTATTTTCGCCTGGGGGAAGTAAGGAGATTCGGTAGGGATAAGGAACAGCTTTTCGGAAGCGCGGTCACTGCCTCTTTTGTATAGCAGCACCGCCCAGTTGTATAATATCTGCGCATCCTGCCGATAATCTATGTGCAATGCGTTATACATCTTATCGGCACTGTTCAGCTTGCCCGTTTCGCTGTAGAAATCTGCAATGGCAAGCCTTTCCGCCTTGGTGGGATTGCTTTTGAAGATATCCACGGCAATGCGGCGGGGGTAATTGAAGGCGGTGGTTTCGTAGCGGAAGGGCTGCTTAATGCTTACCCTCAGCACTTCGCCATCCTGCTCTATGGCAGAAACAAGATTGCTGTCCTTGGTGGCGATGCGTGCCTTGCTGTTGCTGATAAAATTATCCAGGCGAAAATCAAGGCTGCCGGAACCTGTGGATATTGTGTAATCACCATCGGCAGTTAAGCCGATTACTACTCTTACCACTGCTCCATTGTAATCCTCCATATTCACAGAGGTTATCCCTACGGATGCAACAAGCAGGGCGAGCGCAAAAACAAACATGAGCGTGAAAGCACTTCTTTTCATCTTCCTAAACTCCTTGTAACGGTTATCTCCAAAACCTTAATCCTGGTTCAGGCTGTCCGAAAAAGCGGACAAAGCCTCGCCGGTGATAAGTTCATAAGTATCTATAGCTATTTGCAGTTCTTCGTTTGTGGGGATTACCAGGATGCTGATGGGAGAGTAATCCTGGGAGATAATCCCGGCATTTGCCCCTACCTGGTTGTTTAGCTCGCGGTTTATGTGGATGCCGATGTTTTCCAGACGGCTGCACACTCTTTTACGCATGTTGACGCCAAATTGCCCGATGCCGCCGGTGAACACGATCATATCCACCTTAATGAGGTTCGCCACATAAGCTCCGATATAGCGTCTGATCCTGTAGGCGTAGGTATCCAGGGTTTCTATGGCATCCTGATTGCCTGCTTGGGCTGCTGCCTCGATATCGCGCAGGTCGCTGGAAATGCCTGATAAGCCAAGCAGACCGCTCTTCTTGTTCAGGATGTTGTGCAGTTCGTGGAAATCGAAGCCACGTTCCTCCAGGTAGAAGATGATGGAGGGATCAAGATCGCCGCTGCGGGTGCCCATCATCAGACCTTCCAAGGGAGTAAAGCCCATGGAGGTATCAATTGAACGCCCAGCTTGGATTGCCGTGATAGACGCGCCATTGCCCAGATGACAGGTGATGAGATTGGTGTTTTCGGGGCTGCGCTTCATCATCTGCATGGCAATGCCGGCTACATAGCGGTGGCTGGTGCCATGAAAGCCATAACGACGGATACGGTATTTCTCGTAGAACTCCCGCGGGATACCATATAAATAGGCACTGGGAGGTAAAGTCTGGTGAAAAGCGGTGTCGAAAACCGCCACCTGGGGAACGCCTTTAAAGATGGCTTCTGCTTCCAGGATACCTGTGAGGTTGGCGGGGTTGTGCAGGGGGGCAAGTTCGCAATTAATCTCTATGGCTTGCTTAACATCTGCATCTATTACTATGGAAGAGGAATATTGCTCTCCGCCATGCACCACGCGGTGCCCGATTCCGGCAATGTCCTTTATGCTATCCAGAATACCTTTATCGCTGTCCAGAAGAGCCAGCATCATCTGCTCAAAGGCAACTCGGTGGTTGGGGATGGGCATGGTCTTTTCGTATTTGGTGGAGTTGTATTCCTGGCATATTCTGCCGTCGGAAAGCCCGATGCGCTCTACCAAACCCTTGCCAAGACTTTGTTTGGCAGGCATTTGGTATATCTCATATTTAAGCGAGGAACTGCCACAATTGATAACGAGTATCTTCATCCGTTAGCTTACCTATTACCTTTTTCAATGTGTATGCGGGACTGCCTAGAGTTATGCTTATTCATCCCGCAGAGCATGTATATCATAGTTTTTGGCATCGTTAAAAATGGCAAGGATTTTCTTTGGGTAAGGTGTCTGTCACCCCATCACTTCATTACTCCGTCGCTACCTTGCTTAAATCCTCATAAAGCTGTTACCACTGCTTTTGGCAACCATACCCTTCAGTTCCAGGTTTAGCAGCACAATGGAAAGCTTACCGAAGCTGAAGCCGGTTAGCATCAGGAATTCATCAAAGCTGATCTCGCGGTTCTGCGTTCCTAATATGTCGTACACTTGCTGCTCTTCCGGGTTTAGCTCCGGGAGAATCTCAAGCTGTTCCTGATTATCCGGGCTATAGCCTAGCAAGCCCAAGATATCTTCAGGGCAGGTGATGATCTTTGCGCCGTCCTTGATTAGCTGGTTTGGACCCTGGGCATTGAGGTGGTTAACATTTCCCGGTAAGGCAAAGATACTGCGGGATTGCTCCATGGCAAATCTTGCAGTTAAGAGGGCACCGCTATCAAGGGGTGCTTCCACGATGAATACCGCTTGTGCCAATGCACTGATAATGCGGTTACGGGCAGGGAAGTTCCAGCGTTCCAGCTTGGTGCCTGGTTCATAATCGCTAACCAAAGCACCATTTGCTTCAATCTTCTCGGATAGCCCCTTGTTTGCAGGCGGGTAGATGCTGTCCAAACCGTGAGCCAGGGCAGCAACTGTCTTGCTCTTAGCATGCAGGGCAGTATGGTGCGCCACCGTATCTATCCCCATTGCCAGTCCGCTGATAATGGTGGTTCCCCGCGTGCATACAGGAGCAAGGATACGCCGGCACATTTCCATGCCATAGCTACTCGGTTTTCGCGTGCCCACCACTGCCAAGCATACGTTACGCAGTGCTGCCAGCAGGTCTCCGCGGTAATAAAGCACCAAAGGCGGGATCAATATTCCCCGCAAGCTGGTGGGATAATCCGCATCAGTGATGCAGAGAAAGCTTATATGATGGCTTTCGCATAGCTCCAGCGCTCTACCGGAGTAATCTGGTAACCTTGCTTGGCTAAGGTAATCTGCGCTTGCCTGGCTAAGGCTATGCTCGTTATACAGCTCATGGGCGGGATTACCTACAAAGCTCTGCGGATCGGGAAACCGCCTCAGCAGTTCCAGAGTGCTTTTCAGGCTTAGTTCCGGTGCGCTTTTCAGGCAAAGCCAGGCTTTTAGTTTGGCAGAGTTCATTTATCTTGTTGCAGGATGCGGAATACTAAGTGTTTCAGCTCCTCAAGCTTGCTTTGGCTCACGGATGAAACAGCAATAATATCCTCGCCAAATTGCTTCTTGAAGCCTTTGTTAATCTCTTTCAGGCGGGGTTTCAGTTCTTCCTCGGAGAGGGTGTCAGTTTTGCTGATCACAATCAAATGAGGCTTTTTATCCATAAATGAATCATACAGATACAGCTCTGCCCGCAGAGTTTTATACGCCTCCACCGGGTCTGGAGCAGCAATGTCTATCAAAAACAGCAGGATACTGGTGCGTTGGATGTGCCGCAAGAACTGGTGTCCCAAGCCCTTACCCATGTGCGCACCTTCTATAATGCCGGGTATATCCGCCATCACAAAGCTTTTATACTCGCCTACCCGCACCACGCCAAGCATTGGCTCCAAAGTGGTGAATTCGTAATCGGCAATCTTGGGTCGGGCAGCGGAAAGCACGCTTAACAGCGTAGATTTACCTGCATTAGGAAATCCAACCAAGCCCACATCCGCCATCAGCTTTAGCACAAACTCCAGTTCCATATCATGCGCCGGTCCGCCGGGCGTTGCATGCCTGGGTGCTTGATTGGTAGGCGTGGCGAAGTTACTGTTACCCTTGCCTCCGTGACCGCCATTGGCAAGCACAACAGGCTCCCCCGCTACCGTGATATCAGCCAGCTTAATCCGTTTATCATCTTCCAGTTTATACACTTCCGTGCCCAGAGGTAAGCGCAGGATACAGTCCTCGCCGGAAGCACCGGTTTTCTTACCGCCGGAACCACCTTTGCCGTTTTCTGCTTTAAAGCTTTTACTATAGCGATAGTCCAGCAGGGTGTTCATGTTAAAATCGCCTATGGCAACAATGTCACCGCCTCTACCACCATCCCCGCCATCGGGACCGCCCTTGGGGATAAACTTTTCGCGGCGGAAGCTTACGCTACCATCTCCGCCATTGCCCGCTTTGATGCGGACTTTCGCATAATCTATGAACATCTGCTTGCTACACTTCCTATTTCGTGAACACGAATTTATGGTTATTGATACGGCTTCCTTGCTCTATTCTAAGAAAATAGATGCCGGATGCCAGATTACCGTTCAGGCTTACATTACATTCAGTTGAGCTTGGGATTCCGCTATAAACATCCCCCACTTTCTGACCTTTCACATTGAACACGCTCACTTTCAAGGGGCTATGGTCAAGTCCCTTTAAAGTAATGGCGTGATTTGCTTTGTATGGATTGGGCATTTGGCAGCTTATAGGGCTTGGCAGGTAATTATCATCCTCTGTGGAACTGGGATTATATACTCCCGTAACCATATTAATGCCATTATCGCTGAAGCGCCAGGTTATCGAGCCGTTGTATCCCAAGGGCAGATCAGCCGCATAAGTTGTATTGATAAACAAGATATCCGTGGGGTAAGCCGGATACACGGTGCCATCGGCAGTTTCCACCTCTGCAAGCAGCGGGAAATCGCTATCCGCATCGTTATACTCTATGTTTACGATCCCCAGATCGCTGTTATATGATACAAAGTTACACACAGGCAAGGTATTTGCAGTCACCTGATACACGTTATCCAGGAACAACACCGCAGCAGGATTGCTATAATCACCCGTCTCTATCGCCAATTCCGGGCTAATCGCCACAGACAGGGTAGAAGCAGATAAAGCCAAGCCGTTATAGGCATTAGGCCACCCGCCAAAATCGGGGTCGTTAGCAAGATCACTGTAGTTACATCCCAGATGCAAGGCACCGTCGCTGATCTGTGCCTGAATGTTTCCCAATCTGGTAAACACCGGCAATTGGTTCACCGCATCATAGCCTACCTTATACAAGCCATTCGTCACTAATATTGGAATATTGGCATACACCATGGCATAGGTTATGGAATCTGTCATCACCGATTCTGCATTGATTATGTTGCACATGTAAGCGTTAAAACTGGTGAAAGAATTCATGGTGGGGTATGAGCCTGTTACATTCTTCATGCTGAATAACAGCTTGTTAGGCGTAGCTGCCACATAGGTTTGGCGGATATCCAGATTAAGGTTGTTACCAACTACGAAATCACCAAGCGGATCGGTGATTATGTGTGCCATGTTGCTAACACTTGGGGGGAAAGAATCTGCATCAATATAAGCCGCGTGCAGCATGCTGAAATCGCCTTCTTCCGTAGTAGTGGTAAAACGCAGGCGATAGCGAAGCCTCTGCCCGAAAGTATAGGGAACCAGTGCTTCCAGCGTGCCAGGTTCAAGCATGTTGGCAACCGCGCTGTTCCATGCTCCTGTTCCTGCTTTATAGAAGCACTCGGTAACTCCCACCGCTTCGCTGATATCTTCCCAGCGCAGATGCAGGTTACCGGCTGTATCCACCGAACTATGGCGAAGCGTGCCGAATGGGTTCATTGCTTGTGCGCTAAGCAGCACGACAAGAAGAGAGAAAACGAGGACAAGTGTTGTTTTCACATTATCTCCTATTTTAGGGTTACTTTATCAAGCCCTGATCAAAGAGCTTGCGGAAATATGTCCAGCTTGTTTCATTGGGTTCGCTCCACGCCTCGGGCGGGTTAGCGAATTCCGGTTTATTTTTCATAACGTAGTCTTTGATGTGCTTTGGCAGGGCTTCAAAGCCACCCTCCAGTTTTTTCCCTCGGCATACAAACACCAGCGATCCGGCACGGTCGCCCATGCGCATAAAGGGCATCCAGGGGCTTATCCTGTTCCAGGTGATGGTTACTGGCACTGTGGTTAAGGCAGGATTCAGCAGATCGCTTTTACGGCTGAAGAACTGGAAGAACTCTGCTGCCTGATAGGTATCGCTTTGCGAGAACTCGCCATATTCCTTGCGGGGCAGGGGACTGGGGTAAAATGGGAATATCTCGAGATTAAACACCAGTTCGTCTCCCAAGTCCGTGGAAGGTAATATCTGCCGGACATAGGGCAGCATATCTTCTCCAAAATTCATGTCCTGATTAACGGGATCGTTCCAGATGTGCAGCACCGGCACCTCAGTATTAGTTAAAGGATTGCGCCAGGTCTCCAATATCTCGCCGCTACGATAGTCTTTAAAGAAAGCAGCCTCACGGGTCAATAAAGTGAATCCGGCTTCACCTGGGACAGTTTTGGCAATATTAAAGCCCTCGAAGCCAAACAGCTCTGTCCGCTTTTCCCCGGGGATCATGCTATACACGCTTCCCGTCCAGTGATAGACGGTAACGCCACCGCTGGCATCGCCACGCACCCGCATGAAGGCATTCAGGTAATCCGATGCTTTACCAAGATCCACCGTTTGAGCTATCATAGGGGTCAGGCACAGCAGCCATAAGACAAGGACTAAACTCATATATTGCATTGTTTTCCCACCTCCGGGACAAGTATTATCATTATGGCGGTATCATCTCACATGTGCTGTATATGTCAAGTAAAATGGCAAGGTAGCATCTGTGCTTTACTTTAGAAGGTGCTATTTGTCACTTCACAACATAGCATATGCTTTCGGAATAACAGACGTCCCGTCTGTTCATGCATCTCCAGCTTGGGGTTAGTATCTGCATCATTCAAGCTGATCTGCTGGATCAGATGGGAGCGCTTGATAGCACTTGCTCACAGGTTTCATCTTCCTTGCTCCCCGCACAAGAATCGCAGCGGGGTTCACCGGGATCTCACCGGGATAAATCATGGTGAGCTCATGGTCAATCCCTCTCCGGATCAGCTTCGGCAAGCAAGGGAGCGGGAAGGCGCAAACGAGACGTTTGCGATTCCGAAAGAAAAGCCCCGAACCGAAGTCCGGGGCTTTTAGCATGTTTACTTAACTTCTTAGTTTCCTAATCCGTTAACTATTTCATCATGATCATTTTCTTGGTGCTGCTGTATTTGCCGGTATTCATCTTGTAGTAGTAAATACCGCTGGATACGCTGCGACCGTTATTATCTTTACCATTCCAAACCACAGTGTGGTTTCCGGTTTCTTTAACGTCGTTCAGCAGGGTTCTCACCAACTGACCTTTAACGTTATAGACCTCGATGCTTACAGGTGAAGCTTCCTTCACGCTGAAGGCAATCGTGGTTTCCGGATTGAAGGGGTTAGGATAGTTTGACTTAAGCTCTGTAGCAACCACAGGAACTGTGATGTCTTCATTGGCACTAGGACCACCAATAACAGTTACGTCATCAACATAGAAGATGAACGCATCATTGGATATGCATTGGATACCAATGTAAACAGGAACGTTACCTGCAGTGATGCTATAGGTGTATTCAGTCCATTCGATCGGTGCAGAAATGTATGTGGCACCGCTGATGATGGTGAAGTCCGCAGGGGCGGTTCCGGTTGTGGAAACACCGACTTTGAAACGTTCAAGACCATATTGAGCAGTCATGGACTTTGCCCAGAACTTAATCTGAGAAGCATTGGTAACCTGAGGAGTGATCAACCAATCGTTATTAGGAGGAGTTGTCGAGGCAAAACTTGCAGCCGACTTAGCTCCACCGTGAGGAACGAATGTGGTGATGGGAGGAGTGGTAGCACTTGGATTGAAGATGATATACGCCATAGCGGTTCCGGAATTCTGGAAGGTTACATTGGTAATTCCGTAAGTTGTGCTAAGATCAACGTCCACCAATGTCCATGGGGCAAAGGTGAGGCTGAAATCGGCATAGGTTTCAAATCCATCCACTAACAGGTTCTGCGTGGGTGCCAGAATGAAGTTTGCGGTTGTTGTTTGTCCGGTAAGCACCATCACGCCAGTCTGAGTTGATGAAGCATAGTTTGCATGGGAAGCAGTTACGCTGTGTGTTCCCTGAGGAACAACCATGCTGTATGCGCCATTGGTGTTGGTAGTGGCGGTATATGTACCGGTAACAACGGTAGCACCGGCAATAGGTGTATTCTGTTGGTTGCGGACGATACCGGCAATGGTTCCGACATTGGTCAGCTTGTTAAGCGGATTGGAGAGTGCAGGAATAGAGAGAGCACCACCGGTGTAAACAGCTTTCACTGCCCACTTGTAGGTGCCATCAGGAAGTGGTCCCCAACCTGTATCTTGATAAGCTGTGGCGGAGATAGGATTGGCTGTAAGACTTGTCCAGGCAGGTTCATTGGTTTCCTGTCCGGCAATCAAACGCCATACCTTGTACCCTGTGAGGGCACGGTCGTTATCAATGGTAACAAGTGAGCTAAGGTCTATGCTCGGTTCAATTGAAACAACACCGGTATAAGGATTGTGTTGCTTTCTTTCAATTGCACTAAGTTGACCGATATTCTGAGTGTGGATGTCCATCTTGGTAAGCTTTTCCTGCTCGTTTGGTTGTGCAATGTAAGTATTGCGAGCGGCAGGGGCACCAATTGTGAAATCATCCACGAAGAATATGAAGGCATCATTAGAAATACATTGGATACCAACATATACTTGCTGACCGACATAGGCACTAAGGTCGTAGTTGTAGTTTGTCCAATCCACAGGAGCGGAGACGTAATTAGCACCGCTGACGATGGTGAAGTTGGCAGGAGCGGTTCCAGTGGTGGATACACCAACCTTAAAGCGTTCCAAGCCGTAATCAGCTGTGTAGGTACGTGCCCAGAAGTTTACTACATCACCAGGCATCACGGTAACCTGCGGAGAGATCATCCAGTCGTTGTTAGGAGGTGTTTCGGATGCGAAACACGCTGCCATCTTTGTGCCACTGTGAGGAGGATTGTCATCTAAGGCAGGAACACAGGTAGCTGGGTTGAAGAT
>CAYSGM010000091.1:7436-11638 GCA_964430595.1 uncultured Candidatus Cloacimonas sp. | reverse complement strand
TCCAGCATCCGCTCGCCCACCGTTAATCCAAGCGTCCCGTGGATATATGCATTATAGACCATTTCATCCACGCATATAAGCAGCTCGTTCAGAAGGTTGTGGTTCAATTGAAAGCTTTGCCGGAGGAAGGCATTGAACACTTTGGATATGGCAAACTTGGAGAACTGCCGTGGATCTAGCACAAAGCGGAAATCTGCCGTCTCGGTATTCTGGTAGAAATCGCTATAGTCGTTGCGACTCCGCTTACGATCCAGCAAACCGTGGATGGAACGTATAATCTGCTTGGTATCCACAGGCTTGCGGATAAAGTCCGAAGCACCCATGCGGATAGCTTCGATAAAGTAATCGTGATCCAGATAGCCTGTCATCAGGATAACATCCAGTTCCCTGTCGTAATCCCTGCGAACTTTGCCTAACAGGTCCAGACCCGTGATTCCCGGCATTTCGATATCGCACAGCACTACGTCGTAATCGGAGCTGTGTATTTTACGCAAGGCATCGCTACCATTGAAGGCAGAATCGACCTCAAAGCCACTAACCTTTAGAATGGTGCAAAGGCTGTTTACGATAGCAATGCTATCGTCAACCACCAGAATGCGCGCAGGCTTCATTTACCCCAGATTTACCGTGAAAAGCTGATTGAGCTTTAACATCGAGAAGAGCTCATATACACTGTTCGAGCTACGAATCACCTCGATTTCACCGCCCCTGGAAATGAAATCCTTATAAAACAATAAAATCTTGCCTATACCGGTAGAACTAATATTCCGGCAGTCGAAGAGATCAAGCTCCAAAAGGGTTACTTTCGAGGCTACTACTTCGCTTAGTTTTTCCTGGAGGACATGAGCATTTTCGCTGTTGAGTATGCCCTCAATCTTCATGCTGGCAACATTGCCATTAATAGCAAGCTCAATATTCATCGGTTTCTCCTTTGGGGATTTTTTAGCTTGTTTCATGGTTTATATTATTCCTCTGCTTGTCAAGCAATTAATCTGAATATCCGCGGATGCGCTTCAGAACAGCATTCTGAACGTTAGTGGGGCTTATCTCATATTTCTTGAATTCCAGAGTATATATTGCCCTGCCCTGGCTGATTGACCGAATTCGCGTAGAATATCCAAACAATTCGGACAGAGGCACCTCTGCTACAATCTCCTGCTGATACTCGCTATGCCTGCGCATAATATCTATCTTGCCACGCTTGGCATTGATATCGCTGATTATATCGCCCACGAAATCATCCGGGCTAAGCACGGTCAGCAGCATTATAGGCTCCATAATCACCGGTGCAGCCTCGCGTAAGCCCTTGCCAATCGCCATACCTGTAGCAATTCTGAAGGCAAGCTCGTTGGAATCCATGGGGTTAAAATCCCCACCTATCAGTTCTATTTTCACCCGCTCCACATTACTACTAATCAGCGGACCATCGCTAAGGGTATTAAGTGCAGCCTCTTCGATAGCTTTGTGGTATTCAGTAGGGATCTGCTCCCCAGATATGCAGTTTACAAATAGGTTTTTGTTTTCATCAATCAGGTCTTTCAAAGCCACGGGACTGATGCGGAATTTCACGGCTGCATAGTTACCTTTGCCGTTCATATCGCGCACAAAGGTCTCGGAACAGGTAACGGGACAGGTAATAGTCTCCTTGTAGGACACCTGCGGATTACCCACGTTTGCCGCCACCCCGAATTCCCGACGCAGTCTGTCCACAATTATATCCAGATGCAGCTCTCCCATCCCGGAGATCAGGGTTTGCCCGCTGTCTTTATCCACATGCACGCGGAAGGTGGGGTCTTCTTCTTCCAGACGGCTCAACGCCAGCCCCAGGTTTTCCTGGTCAGCCTTGGTCTTAGGTTCTATGGCAATGGAAATAACCGAATCCGGGAAGTGCATCTTGGACAGCAAGATATCTATACTGCCATCGGTAATCGTATCGCCAGTAGCAAGGAACTTCGCCCCCACAATGGCACCAATATCCCCGGCATGCAGGTTATCCACATCGTTCTTGCGGTTACTCATCATCTGCAACATGCGCATAACGCGTTCCCGCTTGCCGTGGGTCTGGTTAATAAATGATATGCCTTTCTTTATAGTTCCGGAATAGACACGAATGTAAACCAGCTTACCTAAGTATTTATCTATCTGCACTTTAAATGCCAATGCCACAAAGGGATCATCCGGATTAGGCGCAATGAACTTAGCCTCATGCGTCTTCGGATCAAAGCCGGTAGTGATGCCGATATCCAGAGGTGAGGGCAGGAAATCGCACACTGCATCCAGCAACAACTGTAAGCCTTTGTTTTTCAGCGAACTGCCACACAGCACCGGCACAAAGCGGTTGCTTACCGTGCCCCTTCGTATGGCTTCTTTCAGCAGGTCTTCCGGCACATCTTCGCCTTCCAGAAACAGCATCATCAGTTCATCGCTGAACTCACTAACCGATTCCAGCAGGCTTTCCCGCACCTTTTGCGCAGCGGGCAGCAGCTTTTCCGGGATAGGCGAAAGCTCCACCTCGCTCCCCGAAGTCAGGGGATCAAAATGCCACACCTGCATAGTAATGAGGTCTATCACCCCCTCGAAACCATCTTCTTTCCCGATGGGAATATTGATGGGATGCGCATTGGGAGTAAGGCGCTCATGGATCATCTGGATCACGCGGTCATAATCCGCCCCGATCCTATCCATTTTATTCACATACGCGATTCTGGGGACATTGTATCTATCTGCCTGATGCCAAACAGTTTCGGATTGCGGTTCCACTCCACCCACAGCGCAAAACACCCCTACCGCTCCATCTAACACACGCAGCGACCGCTCCACTTCCGCTGTAAAATCCACATGCCCGGGAGTGTCGATAATGTTTATCTGAAAGTTATTCCACAGGCAGGTCACCGTGGCAGCAGTGATGGTAATCCCACGCTCACGTTCCTGTTCCATCCAGTCCGTAAACGCATTGCCATCATGCACTTCACCCATCTTGTGCAGGAAACCTGTGTAATACAGGATTCGTTCTGTAGTCGTGGTTTTACCGGCATCTATATGCGCCATTATGCCTATATTTCGGATTTTGGAGAGCGGACTATCCGCATCGCTATTCATAGATTTTTCCTTTGTTATCGTGTATCAGGACAAAGAAAACGTGGTGGGATAGTTTGTCCATGAAAAAAAGCAATTACATAAACCTTCCTTGCTCTCCGAAGCATATTCGCGGGGGGGTTAATCGGGGGTTCATCGGGCAAAAGCGCGTTTATCTGATGGTGAGATCCGGTTCGATTCACGCGCGGCAAGCAAGGTAGCTGTGGACATCATGTCAGCCGGGAATAAGCAAGAGGCTGGTGATAAAACCACCAGCCTCAATAAGTTATAGATAAGTAATTAGTGCTATTCGTATCTTAGGGCATCGATCAGGTTCAGGTTGGCTGCTTTGGAGGCAGGATACCAGCCAAAAAAGATACCTATTGCCATGGAGAAGCACACGGAAAGAATTACTGACCAAGGTGTTACGGCTACACTCCACTTCATGATATCACCCACTACTTTTGCAGCTCCAAAGCCAAGTAGAATACCAATAATCCCACCCAAGATACTGATCGCCACAGCTTCGATGATGAATTGCAACAGCACATCACGCTTGTCCGCCCCAACTGCCATGCGGATACCTATTTCCTTGATGCGCTCCGTTACGGACACCAGCATAATGTTCATAATCCCTATCCCCCCAACAAGTAAGGAGATACCGGCAATGGAAGCCAGCAGGATAGTAAGAGTGTTGGAAACGCTGTTGGCGGTATCAGCAAGATCGGTCTGCGTGCGCACCGCGAATTGCTCGCTGGTAGTGCCTCTATGCCTGCTTTGCAACAGATCCAGGATGTCCTGCTGCACCAGCTGGATAGATTCCTTGCTTTCTGCAGAAACCAGCACCATCATATTGCGCCAGTGTGAACCCAGCAATCTGGTATAAACTGTTGTGTATGGTGCTATTACGGTATCATCCTGATCCATGCCCATCACGTTCTGCCCTTTGGCAACAAGCACTCCTTTGATGGTAAAGGGAATATTACGGATACGGATGATCTTGTCCACGGGGTCAATATCGCCAAAGAGGTTATCTGCCACGGTTTTACCGATCACGCATACCTTGGCACCTGTCTCCACATCAGAAGCGTGGAAAAGATCACCTTTGCTGGTTTTCATGTCGCGGA
>CAYSGM010000091.1:0-7426 GCA_964430595.1 uncultured Candidatus Cloacimonas sp. | reverse complement strand
ATATAGAAGTAATCTGCATCTACACCCATCACACCGGTGCGCCAGTTGCTGCCTTCATACTTAAGCTGCCCAAAGGTGTTGTAAACCGGGGAGGCATATAAAATGCCATCAAGTTTATCCCGAATAGCTTCCACATCAGCCACTTCCAGCAGATTACCGCTTCCGGCAGCTTGGCGGACATTTGTGCTGGATTGAGTGAAGTTAGTGGTTACCATTATCACATTGGTGCCCATGGAGTTAACCTGATCTTCCACGATCTTCTTAGCTCCCTGCCCTATGGCAAGCATGGTGATAACCGCAGCTACGCCAATGATGATTCCAAGCATGGTGAGGAAGGTACGCGTTTTGTTTCTGGTAAGGGACTTTAAGGCTATTCTGATGATACCGAGTATGGACATGAATCCTCCTCATCCAGTTTGGGCAAATTCTTCAGGTCTTCGGCGGCAATGCGGGGATTGGGGTTAGGTTTATCGCTGATGATACGCCCATCCCGGAAGGTGATAAAACGATCTGTATAAAGCGCGATGTCGTTCTCGTGGGTAACCAGAATAATAGTTTTACCCTGCTTGTGAAGCTCCTGAAACACTGCCATCACTTCGATGCTGGTGCGGGTATCCAGATTACCGGTAGGTTCATCGGCAAGGATAAACACAGGATCGTTAACAATCGCCCGCGCAATCGCTACCCGCTGCTGTTGACCGCCGGAAAGCTGATTGGGAAAGTGCTTAGCACGTCCGGCAATACCTACTGTGGACAGGGCATGCATCGCTTTCTCGTGACGCTGATGCAAGCTGCATTTCTTGCAGTATAACAGGGGTAGTTCCACATTCTCCAGTGCTGTGGTGCGGGGTAGCAGGTAAAAGCTCTGGAACACATAGCCTATCTTTTGGTTACGTATCTGAGAAAGATCCGCCTCACTCCGCTCATGCACAGCGATGTCGTCCAGCACATAAGACCCCGAAGTAGGCTTATCCAGACAACCGAGCAAGTTCATAAAGGTAGTCTTACCACTCCCGCTGGCACCCATGATAGCGATAAACTCACCCGTGGTGATACTGAGGTTAATCCCCCGCAGAGCATGCACCTGGATATCGCCCATCACGTAGGTCTTGACCAGATTCTCAGTGGTTAGTAAGCATTTAGGCTGTTGCTCTACCATATCAGAAACGACGCCCCATACCCGGACCTGTTGGTGAAGCAGTGTTATTGGCTGCATTCTGCTTAGGATCTTTGTAGTTAACGCCAATCACAAGCGTGGCGTTTACATCTATCCCTTCAATAACTTCCACATTTGCACCATCGGAGATGCCGATCTTCACCGGAACAGGCTTAGGTGTTTTGCCATCCAGCACCCAGACCACGGCAGTGCGAACTCGTCTGCTTCCGCTTGCGGAGCCCATGAAGGCTGCTCCGCCCTGTGTTGAACCACCCTTTCTTGCAGCAAACTTCGCTTTCAGGCTATCAGGAATATTCCCTTTGCCTTTGGTAGGAGCTTGAAGCTTGGCTACTGCTTCCGGTTTAGGCGCATTAGTATCCGTCTTTTTCACATCAGTTGCGGTTTTATCTGCCGCGGCTTTCATAGCATTACGTCCTGCATTCAGCAGTTCTTCATCCCATTTCAGCCCAAATAGTTCCCATATTTCTTTGCTTGGCTTGAACCGCGTGGCAGTCTCAGGAATGCGCAACACATTCTCTTTCGCCTGTATTACTATGGTTACGTTCGTAGTCATCCCCGGCAGAAGCTTACGCTCCGGATTGGCAGCATCAATAATGACACTATAAGAGACAACATTATTCTCGGTATCAGGATTCAGCCTGATCTGCTTAACAGTGCCTTCAAAGTGGCTCATGGGATATGCATCCACGGTAAATTCTACCGGCATGCCAAGCTTTACTTTACCAATATCAGCCTCATCCACATTAGCCGTGATCTGCATTTGATCCAGGTTATTGGCTATCATGAACAAGGTAGGCGAACTCATGCTGGCTGCCACGGTTTGCCCTTCATCCACATCACGCGATACAATTATACCGTCTATAGGACTGGTAATGGATGCATTGTCCAGGTTCTTTTGCGCCCGTTGCAGCGTAAGCTTCGCATTGGCTACATTCTGTTGCGCTGTTTCATACTTAAACCGTGCTTTTTTTACGTCATAATCCGGCGTCATCTTCTTTTCAAATAGCTCTGTAAGCAGATCATAATCCATCTTGGCTTCATCCATGGCAGTTTTAGCTTTTGCCAGATCACCCCGTGTTGCATCCAGATTAGTGCGCAGTATTTCCGTATCAAGTTTGGCAAGCAATTCGCCTTTCTTCACCCGGTCGTTAAAGTCCTTATACAGCTTCTCTATCTTACCACTCACTTCCGTGCCCACATTCACCAGCACATAGGGATTCAGTGAACCGGTAGCCGTCACCACCTCGCGGATGGAGCCTTCAGATGGCTTATCCATACGCCATTCCGGTTGGTTTTTATGCTTGCGATAGCGTCCCCATACTATTACGGCAGCCACAATCACCAGGATGATTACGATGTATTTGATGTATTTCTTCATTATGCTTATTACCACTTCCCAAGGATTTGCTTGGATAGAAGCTGATTCACAGCTTCTTGTTTTTGGATTATCTGATATCGGTTGGCATAATACGCGATATCCGCATCAATATAGTCCGTACGGGTCTTATCCAGTTCCAAAAGCTGGATCATACCCAATCTATAACGTTCTTCCGCTTGCTTAATTTGTTCTCTGGATTGCGTCAGCTTTTCGCTGTAAAGCTCATTTAGCCGCACAAGGTATTGCAGTTCCTGAGTCAGATTGTCATAATCCCGTTTAAGCTGATCGGACTTATCTTCGTAGGAAAGCTGCGCCATTTGCTTGCTAATCTTGGTTCTGGTAGCCATCTCGCCATTGCGGAAGTGATTCCACAGGGAATAGGAAAGCAACAGATTTACCCCATGAGAAGTGCTGTATGTGTCAAAATCGAAATCCGCCCCACCTACTTTACGGCTGAAATTATAGCCCAAAGATACTTCGGGGAAATTGCTTAAGAAACTCTGTTTTAAGCTAAGCTCAGAGTGCTTTATCTCCTGCTGCAACAGCTGAAGCTCGCTCACCTGCGCAGTGGTAAACTCCGGCAATGCCTTATCGATCTCAACTTCCAATTCCCTAAGGGGATAACCCTCATCCGGCATTTGCACCAGCGCAAACAGCCTGCTGCGTGCCGTGGAGATGGTATTCTGCAATTGGAGTATGCTAATGCGGCTGTTCATCACCGCAATCTCGCTCTGCTTAACCTCAAAAGGCGTAGTCTTGCCAAGTTGAAGCATCACTTTACTCTGCTCCCACACGCGTGTCTGGATCGCCAGATTTTCTTCCAGAGAGCTTAGACGTTTCCCTGCTGCAAGAGCTTCCATATAGGCATTAAACACAGAAAAGGCATAGCTGCGATAGCCCTCATTCAAGCGTAGCACAGCGCTCTGATTCTCCAGTGCGGCATTACGATAGCTGAAATAGGCTGCATCATTCAAACTAATGGTTTTGGACACCGACAAGCCTGCCGAGCTACTAACATCACTACCCGCCACCACAGGATCAAGATCCTTATTCACGTTGGCATTCACCCCAACTTCAGGCAACAGGTTCCATTTCGAAGTTCTAAAGCTGCTGGCAGAAGAATAGGCACTAAGCTCATTCTTCTGTATCGTATAGCTATTCTTCAGCCCGTATTGGATCAGATCGTCCAAGCTGTATTCTCCGGCTGCTAAAACCACCGGTAACAACAGGATAAGGAATACTAAGCGTTTCATGTTCCCTCTGTAAAAATAATTTCTAAATATGTAAAACTATGCCAATCGCCACTGTGTGGTCTGTATGTTATACCCCGCAAGGCGCAAAAACCTGCAACAAATATGCAAGTAACATTAGGTCATTCTTTGTAAGTGCTATTTTTGTGCAAGTTAAATATTCAGTATGGGGAGGCATAGGGAGTGTTTTGTAAAACTAAAAAGCCCCCTGCTACACATCTCACATCCATATAAGATAAACTATAAAACCCCCAATGGTTTACGGCTTACTTCCCGCGTTTTTCCCGCGCAAAGTCCGGGAATCTCCCGGGAATCAGGTGGCAAACATGTGGTGTTTTTTAAGGGTGTATGAGTTGTGTGAGAGGTGAAACTTGCTATTAATTCTTGGTTCCGTGATAAAAAACTCTTAGCAAACCTCACCTAAACCTCTCTTTGTGAGGTCATGGTGAGGTTTGAGTGAGGTGTGCTTGCAGGGAAGCAGCAAAAAACTTCTTGCCTTAAAGCATGGTTTGGCAAAACTGGCATCATGAAATAAACACATATTACTAAAGGAGATAACCATGGCTTTCAACCTTAGAAACCGCCACTTTCTTACCCTGATGGATTTTAGTCCCAAGGAAATTAAGTACTTACTTGATCTGTCCCTTGATCTTAAAAAGGCAAAATACGCCGGCACCGAACAGCAGAAACTGAAAGGCAAGAATATTGCCCTTATCTTCGAAAAAGACAGCACGCGTACGCGCTGCGCCTTCGAAGTAGCCGCGCTGGATCAGGGCGCACACGTAACCTATCTGGGACCAACCGGCAGCCAGATGGGGAAAAAGGAATCCATTGCAGATACCGCAAGGGTTTTGGGCAGAATGTATGATGGCATCGAATACCGCGGTTACGGACAGGAAATCGTGGAAGAACTGGCGAAATATGCCGGTGTTCCCGTTTGGAACGGACTTACCACAGAAGACCATCCCACGCAGGTTCTGGCGGATTTCATGACTGCCATGGAGCACCTGAACAAGCCTACCCACGAAATGACTTTTGTGTATGCCGGCGATGGACGCAATAACGTAGCCAATGCCCTGATGATAGGCGCATGCAAGACGGGGATGGATTTCAGGATCGTTGCCCCGAAAAGCCTGTTTCCGGAGAAGAAACTGCTGGCGAAATGCCAAGCTGTTGCAGCCGAAACCGGTGCCAAGATAACCGTTACCGATGACATTGCCAAAGGCGTGAAAGGCGCAGACGTGATCTATACGGACGTTTGGGTAAGCATGGGCGAACCGGATAGTGTGTGGGAAAGCCGCATTAACCTGCTGAAACCGTATCAGGTGAATGCCGAAATGATGAAGAAAACAGGGAAATCAACCACGCTATTTATGCATTGCCTGCCTGCGTTCCACGATCTTAAGACCGCGGTTGGAAAGCAGATCCACGAGAAATTCGGGCTTACCAGTATGGAAGTAAGCGATGATGTGTTCGAAGGACCAAATAGCGTAGTGTTTGATGAAGCAGAGAACAGAATGCATACCATTAAGGCAGTTATGGTGGCAACCCTGGGCGCGTAGCTAAGCAAAAGCAAAACAAGATAATATATGGGTGGAGCGGTTTGCTTCACCCTTTGTGTATCTACTTGGAATAAATGGATTTAAAAAAGAGGGAAAGAGGGAGAGAGAAATGATTTTCAACACAGAGAAAAGCAGAGGAAAGCGGAGAATAGCAGAGGGTGGGTACAAGTTGGAGAAGTACTTATTATTACCCGGTTATTTGTGTCATTTGTGGTCTTTCATTTGTGTTCATTTGTGGTAGCGTTGATGCTAGTAAACCAAAGGGTGGGGAAACCCCCAACCTTGGTACATTATCATGTTGTGTTTACTTTATTGTATTACTTCATCAGCAGCATTTTCTTTACTGCTTTGTAGCTTCCGCTTTCCATGCGATAGAAATACATCCCTGAGGCAACACTGCGGTTGTTCTCATCCATTCCGTTCCATACTATCTTGTGTTCTCCGCTGTTAAGCTCACCATCAACCAGACGCTTCACAAGCTGTCCTTTCAGGTTATAGATGGCAAGAGAGGCTCTACCTGCTTTGGCTAGGGAGAAAGACAGGGTAGTACTGGGATTGAAAGGATTGGGATAGTTACCATCCAGCTTCGTAACCAGGACGGGGCTATTATCATCCGGGTTGGAGCTATTGGGGAAGCTGATGGTAAGCATATCACTGGGGCTGCCTTCCACATTAAGGTATTGCACACTGATATAGAACATGTAGGTGCCAACTAATTCCAAGGTTTCGGAGTATGTGGTTGTTTCCACCGTGCTAACCAAATGGAAGGGACCGGTATCAAACCTGCGGTAAACATTGTAGCCGATCACAGGTAGGACAGGTTCAATTGGTTCTGCCCACGAAATGTTTAGCAACCCTGTATCATTATTCACATCATAATCAGGGCTAAGCGGTTTTGGCAGGTCTATAAGAGTGAATTCGGTATAATGCACAGGATCAGCAGGATTGATTACCAGATTACTTAGCATTGATGATTGATGGTGAGCAATGCTGGCGGTAGCACTGTGAGTGCCATTGGGAAGGAACAACGTGAAGTATCCTTCTGCATCGGGTCTGGCAGTGTAACGAAGGTTAGAGCTTACTTTGGAATAATTAGGACTGATCCCTGAAGTAGGAAATACTATTCCATGCAAGTAACCTTGCTTAAGATTCACTCCGCTAAGCTGGAAGTCATCTACAAACCAACCGGTATTTGACGTGCCGGCATCAGAACCGAAACGGAAGCGGAACATCACTGCTTGCCCCTGGTATTGACTGAGGTTGAAGCTAGGATTAAGCCACTCGGAAACGGTTCCAGTCCAGCCGGCTTCTCCATCAAGGCCATTCAGACTTGCGCCATTGTAGCCCCCCTGAGGAGTCATAATTGTCCATGATTCACCCCCATCGGTTGAAATGGAGACATTGGCTCCATCGTAGTTGCTCTCGAAAGCGTAACGATGATAGAAGCTCATAACGCTGCCGGTACTGAGCAAATACTGGGGAGTATAAAGGTTGTATTGCACCAGATTAGGGTAGTTGCCACTAAGATTGGTTGCCCATAGCTTCTGTCCGGAATGAGGTGTTACTTGGGCAGGTGTCCCCCATGACCAGCCTGTCTCGGGAATGAAATTGCCATTGTTCAAATCAAAATCCATGGCAACACCGGGATTGTTAAAAGGTACTTGGAAATCATCAGCCAGGATAGTTCCATTAGCTCCGCTAGCTGTGATCTGGAAGGGCAGCATGGTATCTGTTGCAGATACGGCTGAAGCATCAATCTGGAAGCTAAGCTGCTGTATGTCGTTTGGTGAAATGCTATCTATTGTAACCGTCGGGTTGAGAATCTGAACCTGAGTATTAGTAGAGCTAAGGGTTAAAGATAAGTCCGCAGCTGCTACTTCAGATTCGTTCTGTAAGTTTACTATCACGTTAACTGTCTCGCTTATATCGATAACACCATTGAAGTTACCCTCGTGATCGTCCACCATAGAAGAATGATACCTACGCTTGGACGCTTCTACCTGGCAGCTGAAGAACCTTGTCCAATGGCTTTCACCCGAGGTGACATTAAGTGTAAAGT
>CAYSGM010000090.1:0-11684 GCA_964430595.1 uncultured Candidatus Cloacimonas sp. | reverse complement strand
GGACAGTTCTTAGGTTTAATAGTAACGAAATATAATTGTTGACAAGAAAGCAGAGGTATATTTACATTGCACCATAGGTAATTGGTAAGCACAGGAAGGAGCTTCTAATATGAACACATTGTACTATGGTGATAATCTGGACATCATGAAAGAGCACATAAAAGATGAGTCTGTAGATTTGATCTATCTGGATCCACCCTTTCAAAGCGGAAGGAATTATAACATCATCTTCAAGCCCGAAAAAGACGGTATAAAAGGCGCAACTTCACAGATAGAGACATTTGAAGATACATGGCTTTGGGGAGAAAAAGCCGAAGAAGAATATTCCGGACTGATAATGGGCACCTTAACAAAAACACATCCTCCCCAGAAATTGATAGATTTGATGAAGGCAATGCGCAGTTATCTGGACGCCTGTCCGCTTATGGCATACCTGTGCATGATGGCTCCCCGATTGCTGGAAATGAAACGTGTATTGAAGCCTACAGGAAGCATCTATCTGCATTGTGATCCCATTGCCAGCCACTATCTTAAGTTACTGATGGATGCAGTATTTGGAACAGCAAATTTTAGAAACGAAATCGTATGGAAACGGATAGATGCAAAAGGCAATGTACAAAAGAAGTTCGGCTGGATTCATGATGTGGTCTTGTTTTATTCCAAAACAAATGACTGGAAATGGAATCAACAATATCTGGAATATGATGAAAGCTACACTGATGCGTTTTATAACAAAGTAGATAAGAAGGGACGAAGATATACATTAGATAACTTAACTGCTCCAATGTCAAGAGCGTCCAAAGGGCAAGTTTACTCTTGGAAGGGTTATACGCCTCCCGCATCAAGGTGCTTTGTGTATAATGAAGAAAAGATGCAAAGATTAGACGAGGAAGGAAAAATAGCCTATACAAGCAGCGGATGCCCTCGTTTGATTAGATATTTAGACGACATGGAAGGAAACAAGTGCCCTGATATTTGGGCAGATATCAAAATAGCCCCTAAAGAAGAACGCTTAGGCTATCCCACTCAGAAACCGGAAGCATTGTTGGAGCGTATAATTAAAGCAGGTAGCAATGAAGGGGACGTAATCCTTGATCCCTTCTGCGGTTGTGGAACGGCTGTTGCTGTGGCAGAAAGGCTAAACCGAAATTGGATCGGGGTGGATATCACATATCTTTCCATTGATGTAATCAAAAAACGCTTCGAGAAGAATAAGATAATGGAAGATAAGGACTTTGTGGTGAAAGGCACTCCCAAAGACCTTCACTCCGCTACTAAACTGGCAGAAAAGGCACCTTTCCAGTTCGAGATGTGGGCGGTTAGCCAGCTTAATGCCACACCTACGGTAAAAACAGGCGATAAAGGCGTGGATGGGGTAATAAACTTCATTGATGTAAGCCGTAAAGATATGGTGGGCAGAGGAATAATTAGCGTGAAAGGTGGTAAGAGCATAAACCCCGGTATGGTGCGAGACCTTAAGGGAACCGTTGAAAGCCAAGGTGCAGATTTTGGGATACTGATTACCCTTGTTGAGCCTACCAAAGGCATGATAGAGGAAGCAGCCAAGGCAGGTAAGTTTGAATATCAGGTTACCAAAATGAGCAATGCTTTTAGCATGCCACGCATTCAGATAGTTACCGCAGAACAGCTTTTTGCCAGCCCCATACCTGTGCATCTGCCTAATACGGCAATAGACCCGTTTAGGAAACCGGATATAAAGAAGAATGCTGTATTTCAGGATGAGATAGAGATGTGATTATCGTCGGAAGTTCATGTGTAAATTAGCTTAAATCAGTATAAGGAGTTAGAATATGAGATTTGCCATTATCTTTACCAAGTATGTTGCTGTTATTGTTGTTGTATTACTGCTATCAGGATGTGCTACCCCTTTGGGACATAGCTATAAACCTAAGAGATTCTCTGTTAAAGCAAAGCATGATGTTCCTTTAACCGCTATAGTCGAAGTTGATACTATGTCATTCTATCGTCCCTTTACTTTCTATGCAAATACGCAACGCACAATATCCGATGAATCGAGTTATAACCCAACCACAAAAGTTTACTTTCATGAAAAGAGAACTGTCACAGACCCTACTATCCCAGTTTTAGACGAACGTAATTTGGGTTCGTCAACAACATTATGGCGGTTAATGAAATCAAATGCAGAGAACTCGTTAGCTATTGATAATGAGGATAAAACTTCTTCTGATGATCAGAGAATTCTGGTGATCCAAATGTATAGTAGGAAGCTCGATCCTGTTATTAGCCCAAGCAACGAAGGCGGACCTTATGGCTTGTTATCAGGGCTTCTCTTTTTACCTCGTTTTGCGACCTTAGGTCTTATCAATTTAACCGGTTACCCATTGGAATCAACTAAGTACACTGTTAATTTGCGTGCCTATATTAAAGACCAAGCTGGCACAGTTTATAGAAGATTTGATCAATCAGGTTCGGAAGTTATTTGGAAAGCAAATTTCTGGGGTGCCAAGGGTTCAACAGATAGTATGATTTCTGCTTCCAAATACATTATGGATGCTGATGCAATCGGTCTGGCAAGAGCAAGTAATAAAGCACTGAAGAAAATCATGGGTGAGATTAGGGTAGATAAGTAGCGTATGTGATAATGATGTACATTGCATCATTGCTTTGTTTCACTTGAAGCTACTTGTTACGGTTTGTCATTCCCGCGGAGGCGGGAATCCAGACTGTTATTAAATATTATTCCAATATGGCATATAGCATTGCAGGATAACATAGTACTTATTCCAAGCCTTGAAAATTCTCATGGGCTGGATTCCCGCCTCCGCGGGAATGACATGCTTTTTGCTGAGAGATCAGGGGTTGAAGTGGAGGGTTTGATAAGCAACTATGGAATATCACTCTTGCGGGTAAGACATCTCGTCTAAGTTCAGTGCAGGGAATTCGCTATTTAGCTTGACAAAGAGATAGGTTACAAACTTTGTAATCCGCAAATATGAAACACGGCGATGCGCCTTGCAAAGCCGATATAAAGGAGTTTTCCGCCATGGTGAATGACAATCGCATCACCACCCATCCCATTCTTAGCGTCCCGGAAATGGACGAAATCAGCTTTTACTGGAACGGTGCCAGGTTAAAAGCCCGCAGGGGGGAAATGATCTCCAGCGCGCTGATCGCCAACGGCATTTCCATCTTTGGTCACCATCATAAGGATGGCGGAGCGCAGGGCATCTTTTGCGCCAACGGACAGTGTGCCAAATGCAGCGTTATCGCCAATGGCGTATCGGTAAAATCCTGCATGGTGGCAGTGACAGAGAACATGATAGTGCAGAGTGTGGAAGGCCTTGCTACCTTGCCTGCGGACGACGCACCCCAAAGCTTTGAGCCAATTGAGCATCTAAGCACAGAAGTGCTGATCATCGGCGGCGGTCCGGCGGGCTTATCTGCGGCTATCGAGCTGGGCAAGAAGAACATCCCGGTGCTTTTGATAGACGATAAGAACGCTCTGGGCGGCAAGCTGGTGTTACAAACGCATAAGTTCTTCGGTTCGGAGGAAGACAGCCGTGCCGGAACGCGCGGGCATGATATCGGCAAACTGCTTGCCGCAGAGGTTGGCAGCTACCCCACAATTGAGATTTGGCTGAACAGCACCGCGGTGTTTGTGTTCAGCGACCGGAAGGTAGGCATCCTGAAAGACGGCGTTTACAAGATAGTTAGCCCCAAGCGCATATTGAACGCAGCGGGTGCCAGAGAGAAATTCCTGCGCTTTCCGGGGAATAACCTTGCCCGCATCTATGGCGCTGGTGCTTTCCAGACCTTGGTAAACAGGGATTTGGTACGCCCCACGCAGCGTCTGTTCATCATCGGCGGGGGTAATGTGGGGCTTATCGCCGGTTACCACGCCCTGCAAGCGGGGATTGAGGTGGTAGGCTTGGTGGAAGCCATGCCGGTGTGCGGTGGCTACAAAGTGCATGCCGATAAGCTGATGCGCCTGGGGGTGCCGATCTACACCTCGCACAGCATCCTCTGCGCCAATGGCAAGGAAGCGGTGGAAAGCATCACCATCACCGCCATAGACGTTAAGTTTAAGGCAATACCGGGCACGGAAAAGACCTTTAGCTGCGATACGATATTAATAGCGGTGGGGCTAGACCCCTTAAGCGAATTCACCATAGAAGCGGAAGCAGCAGGCTTGCCGGTGGATGCTGCCGGGGATGCACTGGAAATAGCCGAAGCAAGCTCTGCCATGTTCAATGGCAAGATTGCCGGCTTGAAGATCGCCTCTGCCCTCTCCGGAGAAACAGGCAATCCCGTGCCGGATGAGTGGTATGCCAAAGCCGAAGCGCTGAAAGCACATCCGGGCGTTGTAAAAGGCTATCAGAACAATCCCAGTGAAGCGGGGGTATTCCCCATTCTCCACTGCTTACAGGAGATACCGTGTAACCCATGCACCACGGTTTGCCCCACGAATTCCATTTTGACCGAGGACGGCAGCCTGATGGCGGTGCCGGTGTATAGCGGAAGCTGTATCGGCTGCGGCAAGTGCCTGCTTATCTGTCCCGGACTGGCGATCACGCTGGTGGATTACCGCAAGGATGCGGAGCTGCCCACGGTGAGCTTGGTGTATGAAGTTAGCAACCACGAAGTTAAGGTGGGAGATACCCTGCCTTTGGTGGATATAGATGCCGTGGAACTGGGCAAGTTTGCCGTTACCGCCGTGCAGAACTTTGCCAAACAGCATAGCCAGATAGTGCGCTTTGCTGTGCCTAAGGGCATTGCCAAGCAGATTGCTGGCTTTGTGATCCAGGCGGAGACAGTAAGCGCGCCAATAAGCGAAGCGATCGTACCCCAAAGGCTTGCCGATGATGCCATGATCTGCCTGTGCGAGCGGGTTAGCGTGGGACAGGTGCGGTCACTCATCCGTGGGGGGATTAGCGATCTTAACCAGATAAAAGCCATCACCCGGGCGGGAATGGGACCTTGCGGTGCCAAGACCTGCGAGGTGATGATAAAAGGCTTGCTGCGCGAGGAAGGTATTCCGGTGACGGATGTGGTGCCTAATACGAAGCGTCCGCTGTTTATCGAGATTCCGCTATCCAAGTTTCCCAACGGGAGTGTAAAATGAGCAAGATATATGATGTAATCGTGATCGGAGCCGGTTCCATCGGCTTGCCCACAGCTTATAACCTTGCCAAGAGTGGGAAGAAAGTATTGGTGATAGATCCCGAACATGGACCGGGACAGGAGAATAACAAGAAAGCCATCGGTGGGGTGCGTGCCACGCATTCAGACTTTGGCAAGATAGGCGTGTGCCTGCGCTCCATTGAAATATTGCGCACCTGGCAGCAGGAAATGGGCGACGACATCGGCTGGATGAGCAATGGCTACAGCTATCCCGCATACCGGGAACAGGATGCCAAAGCCTTGCAAGACCTGATGAAGATACAGCTTAGCTTTGGGCTTAATATAAAGTGGCTCAGCCCGCAGGAATATAACGAGATCGTGCCGGGGATATTGATGGATGGCTTGATTGGCTCCACGTATTCGCCTGAAGACGGCTCCTGCTCTCCCCTATTGGTAACTTCTTCCTATTATTTCCATGCGCTTAAGGCGGGAGTGGACTTTGCTTTTAACGAAACCGTAACCGGATTTGAGATAGTGAATGGGAACATCAACAGCGTTAAAACCGACAAAGGCAGCTATGCTTGTGGACAGGTTGTGAATGCAGCCGGTAATTATGCCCGTGAGATTGGGCACATGGCAAATCTGGAGCTTCCCGTATTTCCGGATAACCACGAGGCGGGGATAACAGAACCTGTCGCCAGATTCTTTGGGCCTATGGTGATAGATATGCGCAAAGCTCCGGGCAGTGCGAACTTCTATTTCTACCAGAATATAGAAGGACAAGTGGTGTTTTGCGTAACCCCTGAGCCGGCTATTCTGGGAATAGACAATCGTAGCACGTCTGAGTTTCTGCCACTATGTAGCAAACGTATGCTGGAGATATACCCGCGTTTGCGTAACCTGAAAGTGCGCAGAACCTGGAGGGGACAGTATCCCATGACTCCGGACGGCTTCCCGATAGTGGGGGTGGCGAAGGAAGTGCCGAATCTCGTTAATGCAGTAGGTATGTGCGGTCAGGGCTTTATGCTGGGACCCGGCATGGGCGAGTTGGTCACACGGATGTGCAACGACGCGGTTACGAGTGATGATGTAAGGATACTAAAGAGCTTCGATCCTTATCGCGAGTTTAGCGGAGAAGAGAAGTTTAAATAGGCTTCGGCTAAGAACAAAAGTATTACCCTCCCTGAGTGCTGCTTGGGGAGGGTTTTTTGTTGGGGTGATCGGGTTTTTTAACAAGGAGTAAAAGAGGAAAGAGACTAATTTTAAAAAAGAGGGAAAGAGGAAAAGAGGGAAAAGCGAGGATGGAAACTGGGTTGGGGGCTTATCTGAATGGCTATTAGGGTGTGAATATGGTGCTATGGGAAGGGGGGTAAGAATGGGTGGAAGCTTTGTTGTCATGTAAATGGGACAGATATTTAGGGATTTGTGGGGAAAAGCGGGCTGGAAATGAAGATTTTCCTTGTCTTTTTTTAAGACTCCCAAATAAAGGCACTAAGAGAAAAATACTATTTAAGGATAGAGAAAATGGAGCTTTCGAAACGCGCCCGTGAGATACAGGCATCCCCCATCAGAAAACTAATGCCCTATGCAGTAGCTGCTGTAGCCAAAGGCATAAAAGTGTATCATTTAAACATCGGTCAGCCGGATATTCCCACCCCCAAAGAGATGATTGATGTGTATCATGGCTTCAGTGATAAGGTACTGGCATACGGTCCCTCGCAGGGGCTGGAAGTTTACCGGGAAGGCTTGGTGCATTACTACCGCCGTCAGGGTATTGAGCTGCAAACTAAGGATATCATCATCACCACTGCGGGTAGCGAGGCGATTATTTTTGCGATGATGGTGGTGGGCGAAGTGGGTGACGAGATTATTGTTCCTGAACCCTTTTATACCAATTACAACGGCTTTGCCACGATGGCGGGGATTAACCTAAAACCTCTGACTACTTACGCAGAAACAGGCTTTGCTCTGCCGGAAGATAGTGTTATTGAAGCTTTAATTGGTAGCAAGACCAAGGCTATAATGCTGTGCAATCCCGGTAATCCTACCGGCACGGTGTATAGCAGAGAGGAGATATTCCGAATTGCTGCTATAGCTAAAAAGCACAACCTGTATTTGATCTCCGATGAGGTTTACCGTGAGTTTGTGTATGACGGCACGGTGCATACCAGTGTGTTGGAAGTGCCGGATTTTGCGGACAATGCCATTATGGTGGATAGCGTTTCCAAGCGTTACAGTGCTTGTGGAGCGCGGATCGGCTGTATAGTTTCCAAGAACAAAGCGCTGATGGATGCGGTGCTGAAGTTTGCCCAGGCAAGGCTGTGCCCGCCCACGGTGGATCAGCTTGCCGCCAATGCCTGCGTACACTTGAAAGATGAGTATTTTACCCAGCTTACGGAAGAATATAAAGCCCGCAGAGACCTGGTGATGGACGAATTGGAACAGATACCCGGGATAATATGTAAGAGACCGGAAGGCGCATTCTACATTATTGCCAAGCTTCCTATCGAGGATGCTGAGGACTTTATCATCTGGATGCTAAATGAGTTCAGCATAGACAACGAGACTGTGATGGCTGCACCGGTGGAAGGATTCTATGCCACTCCGGGGATGGGACGTAACGAGCTGCGCCTGGCATACATCCTATGCAAAGAAGACCTAAAGAAAGCCATGCATATCTTCAGAACCGGATTGGCAGAATACCAAAAGAGAGCATAACTGCGTGAAAGATATCTCGCTGGCAGTGCTGGAAGGCTTGATCCATAATATCAGGACACCTTTAAACCTGATCTTGGGTTATGCGCAACAGATGCAGAAACAGATAGATAATCCTTACCTGGAGCGGATTTACCAAGCCGGCATTAAGATTGATGATCTGATGCAGGGAACTTGGGAAGCATTTGAAATGCGCAATCCTGAGGTGGCAAAGATATGCCTGAATGATTGGCTGATTAGCGAACTTAAGCTGCTTAACAACCATTTGCAGATAAAACACCGCTTGCAATTCGAAACCTCCATAACAGAGATAGGTGTGTGGTGCGAGGTTTCTTCGCTAAAGCTTAGCCAGTGGTTTGAAGCGTTTCTGGAGTGCATTGCCGACAGCCATTTCGATAGCCCGGTAATGGTTCACATCAGTCTGTTAGAAGATGCCACCATGCTAATGAACATTAAAAGCCCACACCTGAATATACTGGCGATAGAAAGGCTGCTGGGGTGCGATGAAGAAGCAGAGACGCCTTTCTTGAGCACAGAAATACACAAAGTGGATTCCGGGATCCAGGTTCAGGTTAAGTTTATATGAGCGATGTAGTAAAGCACAAAGTTCTGGTAGTGGATGACAGCCAGGAGACGTTGGAGCTTTTCAGCCTGCAACTTGGTGAACCTTATAATATAGATACCGCGTTAAGCCTGGTGGAGGCGCGTGCCTTGCTGGAACAGAACAGGTATCATATAGCTATTATAGACTTGGTGTTGCCCGGCGAAAATGGCTTGGATTTGATCCAGGAAATCGCCCAGAACTATCCCTTTACCGCTGTTATTGCCATCAGCGGTCAGGCATCTATTGAGACTGCTGTCTCTGCCATGAAGCTGGGGGCTAACGAATACCTGGTGAAGCCCTTCCGTAACCTGGACTTGATAAACATTCAAGTGGAAAAGATATTGCAAACCCAATGGCTGATAGCTGAGAACCAAAGGCTGAATGCCATGATCCAGAAGGATATAGAGACAAACCTGATTATCGGTAATTCACTGGCGATACAATCCCTGCTGCAAAAAGTGAAGAAGATAGCCAAGCTGGATACCCTTGCTTTGATTACCGGGGAAACCGGTGTGGGTAAAAGCGTGTTTGCGGAACTAATCCATTGTAACAGCCTGCGTAAGAATCAGAAGTTTGTAGCGGTAAACTGTGGCAGTTTGACCGAGACCCTGCTGGAGAGCTTGCTGTTTGGGCATAAACGAGGTTCTTTTACAGACGCTTTCAGAGACAAGATTGGTTATTTTCAGGAAGCCAACGGGGGAACACTGTTTCTGGACGAAATTACCGAAACCTCACTGGCTTTTCAGGTAAAACTGCTGAAGGTGCTGGAAGCAGGCGTGTTCCGTCAGGTAGGCAGTGATCATGATATGCGAACCGATATCCGCCTCATCGCTGCTACGAACAAGGATATTAAGGAAAGTGTGGATAACGGGACGTTCCGTGAAGACCTTTACTACCGCCTGAATGTTATTAAGCTTCACATCCCCCCACTGAGAGAACGTAAGGATGATATAAAGGTGCTTGCCAGTGCTTTTACCACCGAGTTTTGCGCCAAGTATAAAAAGAGCGAACTGAAACTTTCTCCCGGTGTGCTATCTATATTGTTGAACTACGAGTGGAAAGGTAATATAAGGGAACTGCGAAATGCTATCGAGCATGCCGTGATCTTGGCAGAACATAAGGTAATCCAGCCGGAAGACCTACCTGAAAACATCTTTGGCACAGCCGAGATAAGCCCCTATACAAACATTCAGGAAGGTACCGGCGATTGGCATAATGCGAAGCAGGATTTCTCCAGACGCTATTTTCAGCAGCTGCTTGCCCAATGCGAAGGCAACTTTAGTCTGGCATCCAAAGTATCAGGAATAACACGAGACAATCTATATAAAAAGTGTGAACAGCTCGGTATTGACTATAGCCATTACCGCAAGCATAAAACCAATAATGATGAAGATAAAGTGGGTTAACAATGAAAACTAAATGGAAAGTATCGCCATATCTATACATTATGCCGGCGTTTGCCCTTCTGTTTGCCTTTCGCCTCATCCCCATTGTGATGTCCTTTGTGATCAGTTTCTTTGAGTGGTCTATCAAGGGAACAGGGAAGTTTATCGGCTTAATGAACTATACTAACATGCTGAAAGATGATGTGTTCTGGCAATCTATGACCAATACCTTTTGGCTGGTGATTATTGTTGTTCCCGCAAGTATAGTGTTCTCGCTGCTGTTTGCGGTAATGCTGAATCAGATTAAGGCTTTAAAAGGCTTATTCCGGACGGTGTACTTCATGCCTTTTGTAACCTCGCTGGTTGCTGTTTCCATTGTGTGGAAGATTATGTTCAACGAGCAGACCGGACTGATGAATACAATGATCGGATGGGTTGGTATTGAGCCACAGAAATGGCTGTCCGAAGCACGAGGGATCTTTGAGATATTCTTCACAGGGATGGGGATTACGTTACCTAAATGGTTAGGAGGTCCATCGCAAGCCTTGTTCGCCATTATCATCATGACGGTTTGGAAAGGCTTGGGCTATAACACCATTATCTATCTTGCCGGCTTGCAGAATATCTCCAAGGTATATTATGAAGCCGCAGAGATAGATGGAGCTAGCAAAATGAGGCAGTTCTGGCGGATTACCCTGCCATTGGTCTCCCCCACTACCTTTTATGTGCTGATAATGACAACTATTGTAAGCTTCCAGGCTTTTGCCCAAATATACTTGATGACCGACAAGGGCGGGCCTCTGAACACTACTAAGCTGATTGTGTATTATATATACGAAAAAGGCTTTGATACCCTGGATATGGGCTATGCAAGTGCCGTAGCATTAGCCCTGTTTGTCTTAATTCTTGCCCTTACTGTTTTCCAGAAACGTCTGGAAAAGCATGTGAACTATTAGGAGGTGGAAGATGAACGAGAAATTGCGCATGTCCATCATCTACACCGTGCTTAGCGTGTTTGGACTGATGATGATCGTTCCCTTTATCTGGATGATCTCAACTGCTTTGATGACCCAGTCTGAATTCAACAAGCATGAATCTACTTTCCTACCTAAAGAACAATATCATGTATGGGATAACGGCTCCGGAAAAGAGCAAAAAGTCCTGCTCGTGATGGAAAAAGGTAGCTATAGCATAGTCCACATTCTAGATGAGGATGGTAAAATAGTTAAGGAGTATCAGGAAGCACCCAGCAGCCAGATAAAACTGATCAAGAAGATTCCCAGTTTGCATTGGGATAACTTCACCAAAGCTTTTAAGAAAGTGCCCTTCGGATTATACTTTGCCAATACCCTGTATGTAAGCTTCTTATCATTAATAGGGGTGCTGATAACCTCCATGTTGGCAGCTTATGCTTTTGCCCGAATGGAATTCACCGGCAGGGATTTCTTCTTTTATCTGTTCCTAAGCATGATGATGGTTCCAGAGCCGATATACTTGATCTCTTCATATGTGCTGTTGGATAAGATACACTGGCTGGATACCTACCAGGCTCTTATCATCCCCTGGTGCGTGAATATCTTCACTATCTTCCTGTTCCGTCAGCACTTCAAATCCCTACCCCAAGAGCTATTTGATGCTGCTGCTATTGATGGATGCAGCACCTTTGGCATGTTGTGGCGTATTATGATTCCCTTGTCCAAGCCCATTATTGCCACGGCTTCAATATTCTCCCTTATAGGAAGCTGGAATAGCTTCATGTGGCCACTCGTGATGACTAATCGACCGGAATTGAGGGTTTTGCAGGTAGGATTGAGTTATTTCAATCAGGAGGCGTCCACTCAAACGACCCTGCTGATGGCAGCCTCGACCTTCAGTAT
>CAYSGM010000089.1:0-11737 GCA_964430595.1 uncultured Candidatus Cloacimonas sp. | reverse complement strand
GCTTAGGGTTAGTGCTCCGGGAGAGGAATGCCCCGCGCCGCAATGTCTTAAACTTGTTTCCTGCCACTTGCTCACCTTTTACATACACGGCAGTGAAGCTTCCGGTTAGCTCCGTTTTAGTCCCCTCAGGGCTGGTGATATGACTGTTCACTTCGGGATTGTAAAGCACGAAATCCGCATCAGAACCAGGATCTAAACATCCTTTCTGAGGGTATATTCCCATGCGTTTGGCTGCATTCTCGCTGGTCATTTTTATGCAAGTAGCCAGGGGGACTTTGCGGTTCTTCCATAGCTCCGAAAGCACCCACAGATAGCTGTAAGCAAGGGATTCAGGGGTGCTGCCCCGGAATACTTCCGCTTGCTCGTTCTTTTCTTTGGACAGTGCTGTGCAGTTGGAAAGCAGGTAAATCTTGTTAGTGCGGATCAGTTCGAACAGTAAGTCCTGAGTTTCCGCAAAGTCGCAGGTATGATCAGCCTTAAAGCTTTCCGGGCTGAACACCGGCATCAGGTCATTCACACAAGTGGCGAAAGAGATATCGCTACGCTTGGAGATAGTGTTGATAAACTCAATCGTGGGGTATGACGATACCCTCGGAATATGGATGGGGTTTTCCTGCATGCGCCGCAGTATCTTTTTTATAGCATCCATCTGGGCAAGAAAGCTGTATTCAGGATGGTTTTCGTGGTCATAACCCTGGAAGGCAAAAGCGGTGTCACTCTCGTAAATATCCAGAAACAAGTCCATTATCTCCGTGAAGCTTATCTCCGAGATAGCCGGATTAGGAGTAGGTGCAGCCAAGGCAAGCCCCACTATTCCCTTAGACCAAAGTTCCTGAGCCGCTTCCGCATGGTAGGGATAGTCCGTGATATCCACATGTCCCCACAGAGCCATGGCAGTATAGGCGTGCTCATCGAACAGCTCTTTCTTCTTTTCCACATCTTTGGGGCTGAACACCGGACTCTGGGTGTAGTAGCTTAGTTCCCCTATCGTTGTCCATCCGCCTTCCAGCGCAGCTTTGCTGATCCGGGCAACATCCTTGGCAGCGGTGGCATCTTCGCCCAAAATGTGCAAATGCGGATCAACCCCGCCGGGCAATAGCACCAAGCCTTTAGCATCAATTATCTCAGTTCCTTCTTCGGTGGCGATATCATCGGCGGAAACCTTGATTATCTTTTCATCAAACAGCATGTTCACCCGCTTAAAAGCAGCGGAGGAAGTGGGTAGCGAAGCGTTTATAATCAGTTTCATAGCTGTATTGCCATGAGGAAACTACCTGTTAAAACTACTAAAATCATGGCTTTTCTCCTTTGAGACGAACAATCTCTTGTGCAACCGCTCCTAATGCGGCTTCGTCATTTAGTGTGCCAAATATTAACTCTGCTTTTCTAAGGCTTGCCAAGGCTTTATCCCCTTGGTGTTGCATACGCTCCACCTGCCCTTGCAGCCAAAATGCGTGTCCCAAACCACTGTTATTCCCATAGCGATAATCCAGGTCTGTTACCTTGGCAAGGTAATCCAGTGCTTGGGTATATTCGAAAGTAGTAAAGTAGTAATACGCCAAGGCATACCATGCTGCCGAAAGCAGTTCCGGGTTGCCCGCAGTTCTCTTTCTAAGCGTCTTACTATAGGCTTTTGCCATCGTAGCCAAATCAGTCGCCATTACTGCAGTCGCTTGCTTCAAGTAACTATCCGCCTGTAGCTTCGCAGTGGCAAGTTGCAATTTTACAGATGGAGGGTATTCAGGTTTCAGCACCGCAATCGCGGAAATACCGGCAAAATCCTTCTTCCCTTGCAATTCAAACAAGTTCAGCAGCAGCACATGGTATTCATACTGTGGTGCTATCTCACCCACTATCTGCAACATCCGGCTTACAATATTCTGATAGCTGCTAGGGTCATTCTCACCCAAAGCCAATCTGCCCAGCCCGCTGAGGCAGGCTAATTGCCCCTCAATTCCGGCATGGCTATTGTATAAATCCATGGCGAACTGATAGCTTTCCTTGGCTTGTTTGCTCTGGTGCATATTCTCCAAATCCTGAGCCATGTGCAGCATACTATCCGCATCTTGCTTGCTTGGCGGCTCGTTGGGCTGTTTTATACTGGAGCAAGCTGCCAAAAAGATAATCAGTAAGGCGACAAAGCTAATGCGCATCCGGCACCTCATGCATCCGGTCTGGAGCCGGACTGGTGCGCATCTGCGAAGGGCTAATCCCTTTGCGCAACAGCGGATTATTGTTAAGCGCTTCCAGGGTTTGGCGTGCTTTTGCCAGGCTTTGGTTCAGGTTATTCAGCATAAGGCGCAGCTCTGGATTGTTCACCGTGCCAAGGATTCCGCCCAGTTCATCTGTAGCACCGCTAAGGCTGTTAAGTGTGTTGGCAAGCGGAGTTATCAGCAGGTCGCGGTTCGGATCCAGCATCTTTATCAGCAGCGAATCCGGACGGGAGTAATTATCTATACTAGTCTGAATTCCTTTCATAATGCTGTCAACCTCGTCCAGGCGCTTGTTCAAGCCTTGGCTTAGATCGGCAAGGTTGTTTAGCATTCTAAGTAGCACCCCGCTATCAGCATTGTTATCCTTATTCAGGTTTTGGGCAAGACGGCTAAGCTCCCCCATGATGCTCTGCGCCTGCAGAAGCCCGGCATTCGCTTTCTCGGAGGCATCCGCCATGTTCACTATCAAGCGCGGAATAGCACCCCGATCCGCATTATTGTCCTGATTCAGTTCGCGGGTTAGAGTCGCCAGATTGCTTATGATGGCAGCAATGGGATCAGTTTGCTGCGGAGCGATACGCCTAAGCTGCATCCTGCCTTCCTCAAAATCGGAAGAAGGAACCATAGATTCCACCGCAAGAGGGATTTTTGATAAGGGGTCGCGGATGAATTCCAGCGTGGTTTTGCTTGTAATCGGGTTTGTACTGCGCACCAGAATAGAACCCTTAACCATTATGTTTTTATAGCGTTTAAGCACATAAAACTGCAATCCGATGTTGCCATCTTCTTCCAAGTTAAAGCTACGCACCCGCCCCACTTCAAATCCTCTGTACAATACAGGCGTCTGAGTGGATATCCCCAAAGCATTTGTCACCCGGGAGTGATAAATATACTTCTTCTCCAGCAGATTCTGGCGGATGGCAATGAACACAAGGGCTGCCATCAACACGATCAGCGGGATGCCAATAAAGGCGGAAACGATCTGTTTTGCGTGCTTTATCTTATAGCTCATAATTTTAACTCTATTTCAGGCTGGTATTATACTTTTCAGCTACGCTTTTTTGTCAAGCTTTTGCTGCACCTACAGTGAAGAATCATCACCTTTCTCCCGTAGGGGCAGACCCCCGTGTCTGCCCGAAAGAGAGACAACAGAATATAACACCCCTGATAACCCAGCCTTACATAGTAGTGTGGGGGACAGATTCTAGATTTTGGGACAGAATCGGCGTTTATTTTCGGTTCTTGTAATATTTCTTCTCCGATCTGCCTTGAACAGACTACCTAACCTAAGACAAATAGATAAGTTATACCACTTAGCCACAAAGCCCCTTGCGGGTGTAACAACATAGCGAGGGTGTGCAGCTATAGCGGAACCCTTCGTTTGCTGGTAGTTTACATCAAATCTCGTTTCTTAGGTTAAGCTATCTAGTTCTTCTATTACCCTGTGTGTGAGTGTATAGGAGAATTCTTCTCCAGGCTCTCTGTGCTTTTCGCATATTGCCTTTGAACGCTTTATCGCTTTATCCTGATAACCATTGATCTTATCGTAGAGTGTTTCTGCATATCTCTCTATTTTACAGTAGCCATTTAGTTTATTACTGCGAAGTTCATTCTCCACTTCTTGGTAAGAATTTAGTAACCTATCTCTGCCATCGAAATGCAGAAGCGGCCAGAAATCAAAGCAGGGACGTGAACATATAATATACAGCCTGTTAGCTGCATGCTTCATTCTTGATAGTTTGGTAGCTCCCTTCTGGAATTTCTCTAGTTTCTCTTGATAGTGCACTGTATCCATGTCTTTCAAATAGAAGATTCGCAGATATTGGTCAGCTTCATCCGCATCTAGTAACTTTCCGATCTCATCAAATACATCCTCAAATCTGTCACTAGCACCCAAACCTGGCTTAATTACAAATCTTAGTCCTTGATACTTATCTGCCTTCAGCGATTTAAGATAGCACTTCTCCGTTATGCCATCACAGTATATCAATATTACTTTGTCGAAGCTGGTCTTGTTCTTATCCCTTTTTTGCTTCATCCAGACCTTCTACATAAGTCGAACCGAGATTTGGTTTTCCCCCAATCAAGCCTTTCTTAAACAGACTATCAATTGCATGTTCCTTTCTTACAGGATAATCAGATACTGATGTTAGTTCTGTGCTGCCATCGGCTTTCCTATCAGTTATCCATATACAATCCCTGCGTATAATCTCTTTCTCATTTAGAAGGGCTGTATTGTGCGAAGTGAAAATCAACTGACCATGCTTGGAGTTCCTTAAAAACATAGCAATAAAGTGAAAGAGCAAATCATTATGTAAGGAGCTTTCAATTTCATCTATAGGCATACTAACCCCAGCATGAATCAAGCTGAGCAGTATAGCGCCAAGCCCGTAGAATCTCTGAGTGCCAGATGATTCCTCTTCCATGTCAAGTGTGAAGGTCTCATCCTGCAAGTTATGGATAAAACCAAAATGGTATCTTATAAACTTTGATGCAGCCTTTGCAGGCGCTTCCTTTGCAATGCTCTCTCTTATTTGTTGTGGAATATCTTCAATATCCAATTCGTTTTCTTCGATCTTAATATCTTTTATCCCAAAGTCTGCTCTATTCAGCAGAGCAAGTATAAAGTTCTTTATAGCTTGTTGATTGGTATTTTGATTAACAAGATGCTGGTTTGTATATCCGAGCAAACTCATTTTGGGTAATAGGATTGGCTGTAGCTTGAACCTAAACCAATCGTGTGCATCTTGCAAGGGACTGCTATTCTCAATCGAAGCAATCTTAGCCAAGATGCTTTGATTCTGTATGGTAAGCTCCAGCATTTCTTTTGTGCTTTTTTTAAATAGCTTTTCGCTCCAACTGTATTCATAGCCCCTCTGGGAACCAAGCTTGCGGGAAAATACCAATACACGCTTTCCCTTGGGGTAATACCCAAGCTCCTCCGTTTGTATCATATTCTGCAATAAGGTTAGCTGATAGTCATATACTATCTCTTTATGCCAAAACTCTATGCATAGGCTGCTGGTTTTATCAACCTCTCGGGCGAAGGAGGGGATAGCAAGCAGCGCGTTTTTATCTTGCAGAGGCTCCACCACCATCTTTCGCAAAAAGTCCAAGGCAAGCAGCAAACTTGTTTTCCCAGAAGCATTCGCTCCATAGATCATCGCCATCTTAAGAATACGCAGTTTAGGCTTTGGGATATCTACCACAAAGTACTCTTCCTGATGTTTATCTGTAGTGGCGCGGAAATCAAGTGTTACTTTCTCGCGTATGGAGCGGAAGTTCTGCACACTAAAAGTTATGATCATATTCACCTCTATTGATTACAGGTATCCTGCATCTGAGAGACATAATAATGGAGTCAATCAGTATGTCAAGTCTTAAGTTGCAGGTTTTCTGCAATTTTGTGCCTGATGCTACAATCGATAATCTCTTATAGTCACTCTTAAGGGTTTGTGAATATCTTAAGCCCCTTGTGGGCGAAATACCATAGCGAGGGTGTTCAGCGAAGAGAAACCCCTCGTAACCGGCACACATCACCACATTTAGCCCTTTATGGGCGACACACTCTCCACCCCCGGTGTCCAATGCCTTTTCAACATGGCATCCCATTATCCACTGCGGGGGTGTTATAATGATGTTTTTCTTGGTTAATAATGTAATTCTCCACGCTTTCCAGATTGGATTTGCTTACCGAAAAAGCTGCGTAACCATCCTGCCAACCCAAAACCTGGCAATGGTTTTAACTAAACCACTGACTTGAATTTGTTTAAGGCGATATGTAGCCGATGTGATACGATTTGTATAATTTAGTGAGAACGCATATCGTCCTCTGATGACACAAGTCCATTGTGTTGTCCAAGTGTATTTAAACTTGACTTGTAATCACAACCAGAAAACATGGTTTTATAATCATAAAGAAAGGGAGAGAATATGTTGAATATATTTAGGCCAAAGAAGAGATCTTCTCTTAGTTTCATGAGTGCTTCAATCGACTATAGTAAAATTGGGTACCATGAAGTATGCCTTATGATAGAAGAAGGAGCAAGTGTTAGTGAAGTTGATTCAAACAAAGCAACTCCCTTGCACAAATTCATTGTCGCAAATGCTGATATTAGCATAATCAATAAGCTTATCGAATCGGGAGCAAAGGTAAATGCACAAGACTTATGGGGATGCACTCCATTGCATATGGCAGCCCATTTTCATCAGGATGAGAAGGTTGCTAAATTACTATTAGACCATCATGCAAATGTGAATCATGTTGAAAAAGAACATGGATTAAATGCTATCCAACATGCATGCTGGAATAGCAATGAAAAGGTCATGGAAATAATCATAAATTATGGAGGTAAGGTTTATGGTGATTTAAATTATAATTTGTCATTAAGTGGATTAGCCAATAACAACCCTAATCCCAAGGTCGGACAGATCCTTATAGAACATAGCTTGAAACAAATGTTTAAGTCTCGGAAATAGCAACTTCTTTGCGTAATTAATCTAAGACTAGAGGGTCTGAGTATTAAATTGACCGTGTTTTCTGTGAAATGCCATACTGAATAAGGTATTGCATCCAGTATTCTAGCCTGATATCTCCAAAGTAGCGTATTTATTGTCAATGTCTTTAGCAAACTCATGAATTGTATGTAGTCTCACTTTTAGAGAATCAATATATGACAATAAATCTAATTGCTTCAATTGCACGGATGAACTATTGAAATACTCTCTCAATTTCTTAGATATATTATCGATTACGTCAAACTCTTGTTTCCATGCATCTACAACAATATCACCTCTTTCCATGCATTGTTTTTTAAATTCGCTGATTTGTTCATCAAGTGTCAACAAGGATGTCCTTGCTAAATTTATCTTATGCTCTTTAGGATCGTTGATTGCTTCGGCGACATCAACAAAGAGATCTCTAGGATAGTCGAATATCTCGTGCATTTTTTGACTCCTGTATTTTTTTAGATGTTCTGTTTCTTCTTCCTTCAGTGCTTTAACAACAGCTTGAAGTAGTTTTTCTGTCGCTTTATTATGCTTGTTAATCTCTTCAAGAACGTTTATTATTTTAGTGCTCCTACCATACAATGATGACTCTGTTATTAGTTCAAAACCACTTTTACTCATGCTGGATCTAATGAGCCATGTAAAAGTCTTCCCATAATCGCCATCTGTCGGATGACCGGTAGAGTAGTTTCGGATAACTTTAAAGCTCCTAATATTGTCTCTATAACTTTTTAGTGGTGTTTCAAGCCGCTGAGCAATATCCGTCGAGAAATCTGTTAATGCTGCATTTACAATTGTGTCTTTCGTTGTCTCATTATCTTTCGGTTTTTTCAACAACCCATTGGTCAAAGCATCTATAAGCTTAATAACTGCTTCTTGCTGAACAAATAAAGATTGCATGACACCGTAGATAATTAGATACAATTCTCCACAATATTCTGGGTAATCTAAGCAACTCGACTTATCCTTGTATTTTAAATATGCGATAACAGCGCAATTGTTGTCTTCAATCACGTCAAGCGCACTGTTGATAATTATCCAATTAACTATCTTTGATTTGAGTACAATAGATGGTCTTGTACTGAACAACTGATTTTTTAACTCACCAAGTAATTTGTCGATATTATTCATTTTTTATCTTGCCCTAACCACATAGGTGTTTGCAATAATATCATGTAACCCTTGTTTATTTTTTGTCCATCCAATCATCATAATTGAACAGCAACTCCATCCATAATTAACTTCCATATTTAGGATAAGTTTGTTGAGGTGTTCTTAAATAAACTCTATTGACTTGTCAAGAAAAACTTTGCTGCTTGTCTTGAGTCGTGATGCACTTGATTACTTTGTTAGTGAGTAGCGTTACGATTGACAGTCTTATGGCTTTGAACTCGATTCCAGTGTGGATTTTTGGAAGAACCGGAACAGAGATAACAAGACTCATTATGACATCCTGAAAGAAGTATCTGCCACTGTTAAGCCATATTCTCTGCTTATCCCACCTATTATTTGTGATGTATTCAGAAACGATTATTTTGACAATAGCCACCCTGTATACTTGAAAGGGTTACCACTCACGCCATCAAAAATCCCTGCTTCGTTTATTCATAAGTCCCTGCTCCTTACCTATAACGCCTCGTGATGCCCTCGTGAATCCGTGGTGATTCCGAGGTGGGACGAGGGATTCACGAGGGAATCGCCTGCGCATGACTATGGGTTTATTTAGGTGACTAGGTAATAATATGAGTGAGTTGAATTGGGAAAGAGGTATAAATCTGTAATTACAGCCGCCCTCGGCTGTCTGCACACGAGGCGTGTGCAGTTACGCTTATGCAGGTTTATTCTGGAAACTGGATTAGAAGTAGCAGAGCTTAATTAATAGCAGACAAATCGATTACATTCGTTGCGAAACTGCCCAGGAACTCATCATCGGCACTGGCGATCAGCATTTCCTGCTCGCTTTTCAGGCTTTGCAGAAAGCCGTAAATCAGATTACGTTCGGTTTTGTTGAACAGATAAAAGGGGTCGTCTATCAGTAGCAGCTTGGGTTTTAGCATCACCCCGCGGATAAAGCCGAGGAATTTCTTGCTTGCCGGGCTTACGAAGGCGGGACGCAGGTTTATATCGCAATTCAGCTCCAGGCGTTCCATCCACCGGTTCAGTTCACCGTTGAAGGTGGTGATATCCTCGCCCGGAAAGCGGATTTTCCAGGGCAGGAGCAGGTTCTCACGTATAGTGAGGTTGGAAAGCATGATGCCTTCGTCGAAAACCAGGGCAAAAGTGGAGATCAGCCGGTGATTCAGGAAATAATCATCATAGGGAATGCCATCCAGCAGCACGTTGCCGGTATCGATATTATCCAGCCCGATCAGGGTGGACAGAATGGAGGCAGAGATATGCTCCACGGGGTCATAAATCACAGTGCAACCGTTTACTTCAAAATCCAGACTGAAGCATTGCAGACTGTTGCGGGAGCATACTTCCGCGAGGTGGATATGCATCATTGCAGCATCCAGAACAGCCAGGAGATGGCAATATCGGTGATGATCACGGCGAAGATGGAGCTTACCACCGCGCGGATGGTGCGCTGTGGGACTTCGGTGGAGGCTTTTTGCACGCTCATGCCGTGATAGGAGGCGGTGATGGAGATGATGAACCCAAAGAGGATGGATTTCAGCAAGCCCATCAGGATGTAGGAAAGCTTTAGCACAGAGATGAAGTCACTTATAAAAGCGCGAAACTCCAGATTATTGAAAAATTGTGAGAACAGCCAACCGCCCAGCACGGCTATGATGTTAAAATACAGCGTTAGAATCACCATGGCAATCACCACGCCAATAATGCGGGAAACGCCAAGATAAACCAGAGGAGAGATGCCAAATGACTTTAACAGGCTCATTTCGCGGCTAACCACCATGTTGCCGAGTTCCGTGGATATGGCGGTGCCGCTGCGGGCAATTACCACCAGTGCGGTTAGGATGCCGCTTAGCTCGATTACTACCACCCGCACCAGGATGATATGCACCCAGATGCCTTGCCCGAAGTTGCTAAGCAGTTCGTAGCCCTGCATAATCACCAATCCGCCTATCGCCAAGGCGATAAAGCTGATCAGGGGCAAAGCTTCCACTCCGGTGAACAGGATTTGACGGATAACCACCACGTTGCTTACATGGCGGTTTGCCCGGACATTCAGTAATTCGGAGATAGTCTGGGCAAAAAACAAAAAGAAGTCCATAACGGACTTCTTATGTGAAACTCTATTCATTGAGATTCGGGTACACCTGTAAAACTATTTCAAGATCACTGTCTTCTTAGTAGAGGTGTAACGATTATTGTAATTAAGCGTTACATAATACTTGCCTTTCGGCATGTATTCTCCGGAATTGGATAACCTATCCCAATTAAACAACATAGTTTTATCGATTTGCCCGGTGTAGATGTTGCGTACCAGTTCGCCCCCAAGGGTTTGGATCTGTAAATTAATGGACACGTTACCGGCAGTCTGGGAAACGAGAGAAATTGTGCATTCCTTATCCATAGGATTGGGGCTAACCTCAAAACTAAGCAGATTGTCTATTTTAGCGAAAGCTGCGCTGGCAACAAGCAAGAATGCCATAAATAACACAGCGGTAATCATTGATTTTCTCATGTTTCACTCCATACTTTCATTTATGTTAAGCGTTAAACCGCTCGATGCTAATAGAATTCGGCTTTCCTGAAGCTAGCATCCAGCCCTTAACACGTATGTCATTATTTAAATGCAAGTTTCATTCCCAAGTGTTTGATAATCCTTGCTCTGCCAACTGCAGTGCCCCGATTACTCCCGCCTGGTTGCCATGAAAAGCTTTTAGGATGCGCACTTTTCCCGCGTTAGCCACAGGAAGGTGCCGGATAATATCTTTTTCCATAACAGTGATATCATACATGTTTGCGTCCATCGCACCCCCGCCAATAATCACGCAATCAAGATCAAGCATGGTAACTATGTTTACAATGGCGGTAACTAACATCGAGCCACCTTCGTAAATGCATTGCATCACTCTGCTATCTTGCAGCTTAAGCAGCTCTGCAAGCTCGTATGTAGCAAGGATTGTGTCCAGTGCTGCCAATCTTCTACGGATACCATCTACAGAGGCATAGGCTTCCAGACAGCCCGGTCTTCCGCAATTACACGAGATGCCATCCTCCACCATGCATACATGCCCGAATTCTCCGGCGAAGCCGTGTGCACCGTGATACAAGGCTCCGTTTAGCACCAAGCCTCCGCCGATCCCGCTGCCAATGGTAACGCCTAATGCATGGCTGGAGTTGTAATGTCGGGCTTCCGCTAAAGCCATCAGATTGGCATCGTTGTCGAAAAATACAGGGATGTTCAGATCAGGGGGGATCAATTCAACGGGACTGTGGTCTGTCCAGAAGGGGAGGTTGGGGTTAACGCCGGTTAGTTTTCCGGTATTCAGATCAATGGTGCCGGGGGAGCCGATACCGATTGCGCTTAAATTACTTAGCCCGATTTCTCTGTCTGCTGCTTCCAGTATCCTCGCCACAACTTGCTTGACATGCTCCATATCCTTAGTGGTAATAGGCATTGAAGCAAAGTAGCGCAATCCTTTCGGAAAGCGCCATCCAAATTTAATACTGGATCCACCGATGTCCAGTCCCAGATAAGCACTCATACGGTTTCCTTATATTGTGTAAATATAGTTTACAGTTAGTTAAGATGCTATTTTTGAGCCAGAGAGGAATAAGGATTTATCATAAAAGTGGGGTGGGTGATGGGACTTGAACCCACAACGCCCGGAACCACAATCCGGTGCTCTGCCATTGAACTACACCCACCACGGTGGTTTAATCTTAACTAGGGATAACGGATCTTTAAATGGCACGCCAGAAGGGATTCGAACCCCTGACCCGCAGCTTAGAAGGCTGCTGCTCTATCCTACTGAGCTACTGGCGCATAAAAAAACTGGTAGCGGCGCAGGGATTTGAACCCCGGACCTACGGATTATGATTCC
>CAYSGM010000088.1:0-11760 GCA_964430595.1 uncultured Candidatus Cloacimonas sp. | reverse complement strand
GATAAGTATTATCAAAAACCCATTATATAGCACCGCCATTTATGTGTCAATACAAATCTGCTTTTGTTTATGGTTACCATTTATTGGATTATATTTCTGTGCTTTTCACCCTTGCTTGCAAAAAGGGGGAAATCCTGTCGTGGAAATCCGATCACTTACACAGCATCTGATCAATCTTGCCAATGAGTATTTATAGATTCTCTATGTTCTTCAAAGCTTTAGGCGCAGTCCCCACACTAATCCCTTCCAGGGTTGCATAGCCCATGGTGGGGCTGCCGGAGGGTTTACCATCTGCATCTTCACGGTAGAACTCCAGAGGTATGCGGATTGGCTTACCGTCTGCTTCACCTATCTCTTTACCCTCAGCGTCCACGGCAAACAGGGGAGCATAGAACCAGCCTAAGCCGATGGCAGCGGTGCCGTGTGCATCGTTCACATTCTTACGTTTGGAGCCGATTGCGCTGCGCATATCCAGGCTAACATTGGGAGAATTGATGCTTGAGGTTACGCTGCCTAAGCGTTTGCCGTCTTTATAGATGCCACGGTGGCTAACAATACCTTCGGATACCACAATGTATAAGTGTTTCGCAGCACCACTGGCAATATCTTTAGCCAAAGCAGCTTTTCCTGTAAAATCATCTTTGGTCATATCAACCGCAGCATCGAACAAGGGAGCGTTGGTTGGGGTGTGCATGGTATCATACTCCTGTCCCATCAAAGGTAAGCCATAAGCACCGGCGGAGATGCGGTTCTCGTCACGTCCGCCAAGCCCTACCAAGAGACCGCCAAGTTCCAAAGCAAGAGTCATTATTTCCTTAAAATCCTCTTCGGCGGTGGCAATGGGCAAATACAGCTCCCAGCCCCAGCGATTGGTGTAGCCGGTGCGGCTGATGTAATACTTTTGCCCCTTGCAGGTGAACTCATTGAAGCTGAAGTAGTTCATGTTCTTATCCGGGTTATTGCGGTTCTTCAGCACTTCTTCGCCGTATATCTGCTTGATGAGCTTGAAGGATAAGGGTCCCTGAATATCCACTTTTACCAGTTTATCGGAGATATCCTCGGCAAACACCTCTTCCCCGCTCTGTTTGTTTGCCATAATGCGGTCAATATCCGCTATTAGCTCTTCTTGCACGCCTTCTATTTCCACGGTATCCGTGATGTCGTGCCCGGCGTTTATTACAATGATGAATTCGGTTTCTGACACACGCATCAGGATCATATCGTCCTGAACTCCGCCCCGGTCATTTAGCAATAGAGTATATTTGCATTGCCCGAGCTTCATATCGGTGAAGTTACCGCCCAAGCTGCGATTAAGCAACGCCACCACATCTTTACCCCAAAACCTTAGCTGCGCCATGTGGTCAATGTTGTAAATGGCGACCTTATTTACGGCTGTGGCTTCTTCCAATACAGAAGTAAGGTAGTTAACCGCCATGGCATACTGACCGAAATTGTTGCGTTTGGTGCTTTGGATGGGAAGATTCCTCATCTTTGCCAAGAGGGGAGTGTACCAGTTCTCTTCCAGATCGTAGAGGAAGGTTTTACGCTGCTGGGTTGGAAACTTAAAACCGAGCTTAGTCATTATTCATCTCCTAAAGTAATATCTTATTTGAGCAAGAAAAGATGTGAAAGGGATTTTGTAAAGGAATATCTGTTGTTGGCTATATTGCGGGGTGCTTTACTACCTGCCCTGCAGACAAGATGTCCGCAGCTACCTTGCTATCCGCTACAGAATCGCACCAGGGTTCATCGGGGGTTGATCGGGCTTTAGCCCGATGAGCTCATGGTCAGTTCCCTTGCTGTGCGCCTTTGGCAAGCAGGGAAGCAGTAAGGAAATGTAAGTTGCTTGTCAGGATTATAAAATCAGTTGCTAAATGGATCAGATGGCTGAGTGCACAATTTCACCGGCGATCATGGTTAGATAGCTGCTTGCGTTTAGCCAGAAAGTGCTTGGCTGCTGGCGGTAATCATCAATCACGGTTAAATCTGCCAGCTTGCCTGGTTCTATAGAGCCACGCTTATGCTCCATCCTCGAGGATTGTGCTGCTCCCAGCGTGTAGCCGGTGATTGCCTGGATGGGGCTAAGCACCTGATCCGGTCTGAAAATGGTGGCATTGGGGTTAAGAGCATATCTTCTTTCCACAGCACTGTAAATCCCAAGGAAGGGATTGATGCTTTCTATGGGTGCATCCGAGCCGAAACCAAGCGGAACACCTGCTTGCAGCATGGATTTGAAGGAATAAACCTGATCTTCTATATCATGCCAATAAGCCTCGATCATAGGGATGTCATTTGCCAGATGCAGCGGTTGGACAGATGCAAAGAGTCCTGAAGCTTTCAGACGGGGGATATCCTCCGTGCAGATAGACTGCACGTGTTCGATACGGTGCATTAGCTTGGCATCGGGGAAAGCTGTGTTGATCTTGCGGACAGTATCTATCACCTGACGCACGCATCTGTTGCCAATGGCGTGAATGGTAGAGCTGAATCCCTTTTCGGCAGCCGAGGACATAAGCTGATACAATTCTGCATCGCTGTAGCGCAGGATGCCCAGGTTATCGGGCTCATCCGGATAGGATGCATACATCGCTGCAGTCCGAGAACCCAAACTACCATCGCCGAAAATTTTCATGCCACCGGTTTGATAATAATCATCGCCTTCATAGCTCTTTCTGCCTTCAGTGGTTGCGTAATCAAGCTCCTCCACCGGAAAATGCCAGCATAAGCTGAATTTGGAACCAAGGTGACTGGCTTTTAGCAGTAAATCACGGCTATGCTTTTTTTCCATGATATGAAAGCCAACCAAGCCTTGGCGATGCATTTTGCCTACACTATTCTGTATAGCCTGTAAGATAATACCTTCCGGAAGAGGCACGATATAGGCATCCAGCAAAGCAACTGCGGTCTCATACAGCACTCCGGTGGGTATGCCCTTTTCGCATCTCTCTATTCTGCCGCCATAGGGATCGGGAGTAGTTTCATTAATGCCGGCAAGCTTCAAGGCAAGTGAATTGCATAGCTTGCTATGATAGTCCTTGCTCATCAGAGCTACGGGTTTATCCGGAAATATCTTATCCAGAAACTCCCGGTTTAGCTTCATTGGCTCCGAAAGCCGGTTACGATCCCAGTAATCGCCCAATATCCAGGCAGGATTCCAGGAAAGATTATCGCGGTAGTTAATCAGGTATGTTCGGATATCTTCCAAGCTGTAGCAATTACGCAAATTTACCAATATATCGCTCTTGGCAAGCTCCACATAGTGCGTGTGGCTATCCACCAATCCGGGAAGCAGCAGCCTGCCGTCCAGATCAATTATCTCATAGGCTTGTGAGGCTGCCATGCGGCAATTGTGCTCTGTGCCAATCATGGCTATTTTGCCATTGTGGGTAAGTACAGAATTGGCTTCATAGGCTTGCTTGCTTGTATTGAGGATGTATCCGTTGGTGAAGATGTAATCCATAGTTCCTTCAGGTTAGTTGGTATAGTATCTCGATGCTCCGCTTTAGCAGAGATATCTCCACTCCGATGTTCAGCCTTATCCACCCCTTGCCGGATTCGCCGAAAGCTCTTCCCGGAACGGTAATAACCCCTGCATTGGCAAGCTGTTCTGCAATATGCAGATCATCGGGATTGTGGGTTTTAAGCATGATATACGGAGAAGCATCGGGGATGTGTGCGTTTATTGCGAAAGAGGGAAGCTTATGTTGCAGCAAACTCTCGATGTAATCGTGATTGGCTGTTAGTAACTGCCTGATTGATGCGGTAATAGCGGGGTCTGATATGGCAGCCACGGTGAGCTTCTGAGAAAGCCAGTGGCTACAGGTGGAGATGTATTGCTTGGCTTTTATCATGGATGGCATAATCTCTTCCGGAGCTATTATCCAGCCTATGCGCCAACCGCTGAGGCAGTGGGATTTGGATAGACCGCCAATGCGAATAAGACGTTTCACATAGCTTTGTAAGCTGATTGGGGCTTTGCGGAAGTAAAGGGAAGCATAGATCTCATCGACAATTACCATTACCCCATAGCGGTTACACAAATCACCGAAACTCTGGGCATCTTGTTCGCTGAAAGTAAAACCGGAAGGATTAGAAGGAGAGCTTAACAACACTGCTTTAACTCCGCTTTTAAGGATATTCTCCCATCTATCCCAATCAATACCTATAAAGGCTTTTAGAAAGGGTAGTCTGCATACATTTGCACCAAACATACTGCATAACGAAGGGTAGGCGGTGTAATCCGGATCGGGGATGGCAATAAGATCATCACTATTGATCAATGCTGCCAAGCTTATGTATAAAGCTTCCTCTGCCCCATTGCATACACAAATCTGATTGGGGGATATCTCGGAGTAAGTATTGGCAATGGCTTCTCTGGTTTCGGGTAAGCCTGCATTGGGTGTGTAACAAGGATTGCCATCCATAAGCAGCCTGGTTGCTGCTTCTTTCAAAGCTTGAGGCATGGGAAAGCCTAATTCGCCCAGGGCAAGATTTATTGCACCCTCCGGGGCTGCTTGCATTACACGCCTGATTAACGAAAGCTCAATACCGGCTAAGCGGTGCGACTCAATCCAGGACACTGCGGAGGTCTTGTTCCAGCTTTACGGCTGTATCTGTTTTAGAATCACGGTATTTGATGATGATCGGGCAAGCAATGTGGAAAGAGGGATGGTTCTTCATGCTTCTGGTTCCGGGGACAACCACTGCTCCGGTAGGGATGGTGAAACTACCCCCTGAATCACGTTCCAGGAAGCAGGAATTCACACTGTCGTATATAGGCGTGGAGGATGTGATAATAGTCCCGGAGGCTATAACAGCCTTGCTGCGAACGATAATGCCTTCATAGATACCAGTGTTGCCACCCACAAAAACGTCGTCTTCTATAATAACAGGACGTGAACCGATCGGCTCCAGCACTCCACCTATCATGGCACCGGCGGAAAGATGCACATTCTTGCCAATCTGAGCGCAACTACCTACCAACGCATGGGAATCTACCATAGTCCCACTATCTACCCAAGAACCGATGTTTACAAAAGCAGGAGGCATTATTGTAACTCCGGGGGCAATGTAACAGCCGTTACGGGCAGAACTGCCTCCGGGGACGATGCGAACTTGGTCGCTTAGCTTGAATTGCTTTTCGCAGATGGTGTCTTTATCGAAAAAGGGCTTCTTGTCGCTCCACGGTATCTCTGCAAGAGTTCCCATGCGGAATCCTATCAGTATGCCCATTTTTATCCATTGGTTTACTTTCCATCCTTCTGGAGTGGGCTCGCATGACCTGTAAAGCCCTTCGTTTAAACCATCCACAAGCAGTTGAAACAACTGCCTGTGCTCTTCTGAATATTGCAGGGGAGGGTTGTTGTATAAAGCTGTTATATTATCCGATATCATGTTCCTTGCTCCCACTTAAGTGCTTTTATTCTAGCCAGTGCTTCCTGTAAAATGCTGCGGGAACAACCGAAGTTAAGCCGCATAAACCCGCTGCCTTCGATGCCGAATTTGACACCGGGATCAAGGGCTAGCAAAGCCTTGTTTACCATAAGGTCTTGCAGTTCCTTATCCGTTAAGCTCCATCCCCGGAAATCCAGCCATGCCAGATAAGTCCCCTCTATGGGGCTTACCTTCACATTGGTTAGCTCTCTATCTACATAGTCAATAATCAATTCACGATTGCTACTCAGATATGCCAGCAGTTCATTCAGCCAAGCCTCAGAATCCCTGTAGGCAGCAATTAATGCCACTATGCCAAAGCTGTTTCCCATGAAGAGGTGTAGTTTCTCACTAAGGCTTTTCACAGGATTACGTAGCTTGGGATTGGATATCATTAGCACGGCAGTGGCAAGCCCGGCGATATTGAAGCTTTTTGCGGGAGATATCCCTGTTATGGCGTTCTCCGCAAAGTCCTCAAGGGATGCAAAGGGAATGTGTTTATTCCCGTGGAAAACGATGTCTTCATGAATCTCATCTGAGAATACTGTTACCCTATGCTTCAGGCATAAATGCCCTATTTTGAGCAATTCATCCCTGCTCCAAACTCGCCCTACGGGATTATGTGGATTGCAGAGGACAAACAGCTTGGATTGCTTTAGTTTAGATTCAAAATCATCCCAATCTATACCATAAACCCCATCGGTATTCACTAGTGCAGAGGTAAATAGCTTCCTGCCATGATCAGTTGCAGCATTGTAGAAAGGCGTATATACCGGGCTGAGGATCAGAACCCCATCTCCCGGTTCAGTAAGGCTTAACACAGTTAGGGATAAACCCGGTACTATTCCGGGAACTGCTACTATCCAATCTTCTTTAACCGTCCAGCCAAACCTCTTTTGCTGCCATTCCAACACAGCCTCATAGAACTCCGGTAAACGCAGATTGTAGCCATACACAGGGTGCTGCAAACGTTTTGCCAGTGCTAGTTGAATCTCATCCGAAACGGCAAAGTCCATATCAGCTACCCACATTGAGAGCAGATCACTACGTCCGTAAATCATGCTTAACGAATCGTATTTGAAACAACCGCTATTCCTGCGGTCTATTACTGTATCGAATCTTGACAAATCTACTCCGCTTTTGTCCGCAGGTTTTCCACGGCATTGCTAAGCTTATCACTCAGCTTAATGTTGGGGCACAGATCGGCGATGATAAGCATAATCTCTAATGTCCTCGGGAAAGAAGCAGGGGTTATAAACAGCTTTTCCTCGCCCTTTTCATTGCGGTATCTAATCTGCACGGTGTAAGTAATCTGCTTTCTAAGTTCCATATACAGGACATCAGAATACTTGATTTCTACCTTGCGCTTCGTGATATAGCTATAGCGTATCCGATCTTCTAAAAATGAAACGCAGTTTAAAGCTGTAAGGTGCTTTAATGCCGAGTTTAGGGAGACAAACATGATGATAAGCGGTAGCAGCTTGAAAAACAAGGGGGTGTCCGCATTAACAACTACAATCAGGAAATAAAGCGAGTAAACACTAACCAGACCTGCAAAGATTATCATTATTCCCCGTAGCAGGGGTGAATAACGAAAATGTATAGGCTGTTGCGGGTAGTGCGATTCTACCTTGAGTTCAGCCGGCATTGGTATTCCTGCCATAGCTTGTTAACACTATCCAGCACAACTTGTGGCGCGGGAACAACATCAAAGAGGTTATGCCTGTCCTGCTCACCATGGAAATCACTACCACCCGTCATGTATAAACCATTCTTCTGAGCAATGGCTATGAAGTTATCTATCTCCCATTGGTAATGATCAGGATGCCAAACCTCTATCCCATCTATCCCCATCGGAATGAATTCCTCCAGGTAGGATGCTTTCGCCAGCTTGCCGGGATGGGCAATAACAGCAAAGCCACCGGCACCGTGTATCACCTTTATGGCATCAGTAACGCTAACTTCCGGCTTGGGCACAAAGGCAGGTTTATAATTACCAATGTATTTATCAAAAGCTTCGTTCTTGGTTTGACAATAACCTTTGCTCACCAGTATTTGCGCTATATGCGGGCGGACAATCAGTTCCCTTGATCCTGCAACAGCAATCACATCTTGCAGATCAATATTAATCCCAAGCCCGGCAAGCAGAGAGATCATCTTTATCGCTCTTTCGCGTCTGCCGATCAGATACAGTTCTGTCATTTCTATCAGCTTGGGGTTATCAAAATCGTAGCCATAGGCTAATATATGGACGTCGGTTCCCTGGTGATGAGAGCTAATCTCCATCCCGGGCAGGATGCGAAGCGGTAATATACTTGTCGGCAACTGCTTGTAAGCGTCTGATGTATCATGATCTGTAATGGAGATCAAATCCAGCCCAATTTCCTGCGATCTCTTTATCAGGCGCGCAGGGGTGAGGGCACCATCGGAAACGTTTGTGTGCAGATGTAAGTTTATTCGCTTAATGGTCTTTATTTCTTTTACTATAATATCCAAAATTCAGGGTGACTTATTCTGGTGATGCTGAAAATCGTCAATGGATTTTTTAATAACCCCAACTGCAACCTGCCAAAGTAAGGATATCTTACCCATGTTGCACAATGATAATAGTAATCAAGGAGACCAAATGGAATACGATCCCATTAAGAATAGCATTGCGAAAGCGATTCAGCTTTTCCCCGCTTTAAGGGTGTTAATGTATAAAGCAATGGATATGTTGCTGCTTAGGCAGCGTTATGTGAAACGTGAAATGCTTACTTACTTCCGCCCCAACGAGAGTTTCCGCTTTTATGATGCCGGAGCGGGATTCTGCCAATACTCTTGGTTTGTGTTGAAGCACTGGCATAATTCTAAAGTGTTTGCTACCGATCTCAAGACTGATTATCTAGCTTCTTTCGGAGCTTATGCTGCCAGCTTTGCCTCCGGTAGATTCAGCTATAAGAGCGCAGATTTACAAAGCTTCATCCCGGCAAGACAGTATAACCTTGCCATTGCCATTGATATTCTGGAGCATATTGAGGATGATAACGCTGCCCTCCGCAACTTCTATGCTGCACTTGCACCGGAGGGTATCCTGATCATCTCCACACCTTCCGATACAGATGAAGCTGCTAAGTTCACTTCCGAACATGTTCGCCCCGGCTACGCTAAAGCAGAGCTTGAAGATAAACTGCATAAAGCCGGTTTTATATTGGTAAAAAGCATCTACACCTATGGTAAGTGGGGCAGCCTTGCCTGGCGTTTGCTGATGAAGTATCCTATGATTCTAGCCGGCAAGAAGCTCAGCCTGCTGCTTCTCCCCTACTACGCTGTGGTATATCCTGTCGCAGAGCTATTTATGCAACTGGATATGCGTTGCGAGAACAATAGCGGAACAGGTATCCTGATCGTCGCCCAAAAGCCATAATCCAATAAACAAAGCGGGGAAAAGATACTCTCTCTTCCCCGCATTTGTATGTGTTGATAAGTTATTCTAGAATTCTACCGTTTCAGGAACATAAGGGCTTAGCATCAGAGCTTTGTCGGATGCAAAATCTTCCCACAGTTCGTATAATTGAATGTAATCTGCGCTCAGGGTTTCCAGTGCTTTCATCGGCATCAGCTTCATAAGTGGATTAGAACTCATGGAAACACTCATTCCCTTTTGTTGGGAAGTGGCATCCACAAGCCTAATCTTCCCTTTTATCCCGCTTACATCCCGCATATTATCCACCGCGGTATCCAAACCACCCAGATCATCTATCAAGCCGATTTCCAAAGCCTGTTCACCTGTCCATATTCTGCCTTGAGCATGCTGGTGAACTTGCTCCAGATTCATTGTCTTACGTCCTTCATCCACTTTCTTCACGAAGTCCTCGTAAGTCCATTCAATCATTCTGGTAAGCTTTTCCTTCTCGTCTTCATTCCAGGGACGGGACATCGAGCCCATATCGGCATGTTCACCCTTCTTAACGGTTGACCAGTTCACTTTGATTTTATTGAACATCTCAGTAGCATTGAAAACCAAGCCAATAACCCCGATAGAACCAGTGATAGTAGCAGGATTAGCCACGATGCGATCCGCCTTACAGGCTATGTAGTATCCTCCGCTTCCTGCCACGCCAGCCATCGAGACCACCACGGGTTTCTTATCTTCAGTTTGTGCCAGTTCAAGCTCGCGAAGGATAATATCGCTGGCTTGGGCACTTCCACCGCCGCTATCCACACGCAGGATAATGCCTTTATAGCTTTTGTTCTTACGTGCTTTGCGGATCAAATCCACTGTGGTTTCCTGAGCTATTTTTCGCCCGGGAGTGCCTTTACCCATAACAATGTTTCCGCTGGCATAAATAACCGCAATCTGGTTTTCCTTGGGGTTAGACCAATCGTAATTGCGATAGTTTACCAAAGTGGATGTCTTCATAGAGAATTTGGAATCCTCTTTCAGCTTCTTGTTCACTTCATCCGCGTAAACCAAGCCATCCACCAAGCCTTTATCCAAAGCATCAGACGCCAGATAATAGGGACCGTTGTCAATTATGTTCTCTATCGTCCCGTTCAGTTTCTTGCCTCTGCCCAGGCTTATCCTTCCGGTTATCTGGGTGTAGAAGCTTTGAAGGATGGAATCATACACTTCCCGTTCAGGAGCAGTCATTTCCGTTTCGGAGAACATGTTGCCTGCGTTTTTATACTTATGGCTGCGGAAATTAAGTGCCTCTATCCCAAGGGTGGACAGCCAGTTTTTAAGATAGGGGCTGGTGATGGATAGCCCGCGCAAATCCACGCTTCCCATAGGATTAAGGTAAATCTCATCCGCAATCGAGGCGGCAAATATATAGCCCCCGTTGCTGATGTTATCGAAATAGAAGCTTACCTTTTTTCCGGCAGACTTGAAACCGGCAAAGGCATCCAATAACTCCTGCTGAAGTGCAAAGGAAGTGCTGAAAGCAGGATTCTTTAAGAATATTCCATGCACCGCAGGGTCATTTTTGGCTTTGGTGATCTCTGAGATCACATCTTCTACCGATTTGTCCTTCGAATCAAAGATACTGAAAGGACCAAACTGATATTTAGGTGCTTTATAGCTGATAATATTACCGTTTAGCTTCATGTTATACCATGTTTTAGGCGTTATACCCAAGAATGGCTTATAGTTCTCTTCCGTAAAATGAGCCCAGGCAATGCCGTAATTATCATCTTTTTTGCTGTGCATCATGGTTCCGGCAGAAGTGGTTTTAGCTCCGATGCTAAAGTTTAGCATGGTGCTTTCATTTTCCATGTTGTAGCTTGCACCCAGCATGAGTCCGTTTAACACCTGAGTCTGAACTCCCAGTATCGGTTTCTGGGCTTTGTAATCATCAGCTTCTTTGGCGTAGTTCATATCTGCGGTAAGTTCCAAACGGTAATCTGCCACAGCATCGGTTAAGGCAAAAGGACGCAGAGCCAAACCTGCCCGGTAATAGGGTGAATCCTTATAAGGATTGTCCCAGGTTATGGCAAGAGATGTATAATCGGTGGGACGGTAACTAACGCCACTACGGAAATGTCCTTCCTTAAAATCGCCATCATGCCAACGGTAATTAGTTCCGGCATAAAGATTTGGAAGTACATACCTGGGGAGCAGCTCTCCACCTGTGGCAAGGGTATGAAAGCCCTCACCATCGTTACGCTCATAGATATAGCTGAAGCTATCGGAGTTTAACAACATCCAGTAGTGCTTTTGCCACTTTTCTTCTATGTTAAGGTGGGCAATTCCGAATCCGTTGGCATTACCCGTGCCCAACAGAGATGGATTGCTGATGGGGATAAACATGTTATCTATCCCTGCAATTGGAAAATCAAACTCATCCAAACCGTATGCATACGATTGCGCATTCAAAACACCACCAATACACAATACCATGATTAGGATACCCAGTTTTGTTAAGATCTTCATAATATCTCCTATTTGCTGATTATCTATAATTATTTAGCTTCTATCTTTGCGTGATTTGAAAGCAACACATATCGTGCTTGATTATCTATCCATAGTTAATAGTCAAGGGAAATCTTGCACTAACCCCCTGCCGATATGCAGTAAAAGATGAATTGATGTCATTGATGCCCTCCGATGAACATAACTTTAAACTAACACCTCCCCTTTTACGCAACAAAGGTGAAAAAGCGTCCAGAGGAAGATTATTTTAGCTGTAAGCTACATCAAAGCGCACAAGCGCTCATAACCCGTTATCGGGGCAAGCAAACCCGCCTCAATCGCGGTTTTAACGCTGATACAGGGCAGTTCCTGCGCATAAATCTCCGCTCTGGTGATAGTTGCCAGGTTGATGCCCAAACTGCTTGCCATGGCGT
>CAYSGM010000087.1:0-12032 GCA_964430595.1 uncultured Candidatus Cloacimonas sp. | reverse complement strand
TCTCGGGCATAATTCTCAGCTCCTTAGGGTGGATACTTTTAAGGGTGACACGCCAGATAGCAATGTAACAGCATTGTGCCGATCATTGAATTTATAACGGTGCTGATGAGAAATCAACAAATTAAGCCGAGTATTTGTTATTCGGGTGATATTGGTTATCTTGTTTTATGTGTAATACCAAGTTCTTGTTAGGAGGAATGATGAAGACCACTCTCTGCTTGATAGTATTTGCTATCATTTTGAACATGGCTGTCCTGATGGCAGCAGAAGCTCCCAAAGCCCCTTTCCAAACCCGTGAAGATGTTTATATCCTTATCAAAGAGGAGCTTATCCTTACGGTAGATATCTACAAAGCACAGGTTGAGATTTTATCTATGATCTTGAACCTGGAGAGAAAAGATCTCAGGCAGCGTAATGCGGATTTAAGTGCCCAGATTGATCACTTAAGAATGCTGAAAGTATATGAAGGCAAAAACAACGAAGAGCAAATGGCTCTGTTGCAAGGACAGCTTGATACTACCCGTGAAGATTTGGCGAATGCATACTTGAATCTGGATCAGTTGAACGTCAAACTGAAGCAAACAGAAGCCAAGATCATGGATTATTATAGCAGGATAAACAAGCTTGCCGAGCAGACTATTACCGAAGTAGAGAAAGATAAGAATCCCAAGCTTCCTCCTCAGATTTTAAGCTCCATGAAGGCGAATTATGCCATCATGATTAAAGCCAGCTCAACAGAGGGTATGGATGAAAAAGCTTTTAACGGCTTTAAAGCAGCTACTGCAGATTACATCAAATATGCTGCGTCCATGGGGATAGATACCCAAACCATGGAAAACAACATGATGCTGGTGGGAGAGTATTTTGCCTCAGCACAAGCTAATCAAAAGCAATACAGCGATTTGCAGCTTTACATCAGTAGTTACCAGAAGATGCTGGATTTGGAGAATGCGGAGAAGGAAGCGCTGCAGCGTCGCCTGAATGAGCTGCGCAGCATGCCCTTTGGCAAGACCTACGATGATAAGATTTATTTCGATTCAGGCAGTGTGGAGCTGAGTAAAGAAGCTATTAAAACTCTGGGTGAATTTGCCGCCAGTGTGCCTGCCGATGATGACTACGAGATTATGATTACCGGCTTCTGTGATGATACTCCCATTGGACCAACCCTAAAGAAAAAGTATGCCTCAAACTGGGAGCTATCTCTTGCCAGATCATCAGCCGTGGTTCGTTATATGCTGGGAACCCTGAATTTCCCTCCGGAAAAGATAATCATCGCCGGTAAAGGTGAATTTTCCGGTGCACAGGATACAGCCACCCAGGATAAAAGACTTAGTAGGAAAGTGGAATTCCGTTTTGTCCCCAAGGATTACAAGAAAGTAAAAGACTAGTTTTAACCTTTTTCTTGACAGGAAACCGTGGAATAGAATAATCACGAAAACTAGATTATTCATAGGGAAGGTAATGTCAAAATCAGATAACATACTGGCACTCCTTAAACAAGAAGTTGTTCCGGCAATGGGTTGCACTGAGCCTGCAGCAGTCGCTTTGGCTGCTGCATATGCGGCTGTCATTCTACCGGGGAAGCTTGTGAAGGCAGAGCTGTGGATTAGCCCGAGTGTATTAAAGAATGGCATGCGAGTTGGCATCCCTAATACAGAACTTGTAGGCTTGGAGATTGCAGCGGCTTTGGGGTTCTGCGTGAAACAACCGGAAAAGAACCTTGAAGTGTTAGCAGACTTAAGTAGGGATTTAATCATAGAAGCCAATTTGATCCTGGCTGAAGAAAAGATAATAATCTTTATGAAGGACACTGCTGACAAGATCTGGATTGAGGTTGTGCTTTATGATGAAAACACTTACAGCAGGGCTATTTTGCGGTGGAGGCATAATTGGCTTTACCGCCTGGAACTTGGTTGCACTGTATTACAACATAACGAGATAGGTGCCATTAGTGCCACAAAGCTTGCTACTCCCAATGGATTTCAAATTCAGGACTACTATGACTTTTGCATTGATGCCAGCTATAGCACCCTCTCAGCCTTCGATATGGGGCTGGTTATGAACCGCAAGATAGCGGAATATGGCTTGAACAATATATCTGGGATAAGTGTTGGAAAGATGCTGATGAACCAGATCGAAAGTGGTTTGTTAGGCGATGACATTCACCATTATGCCATGGCTTTAACTGCTGCTGCCACCGATGCCAGAATGAGCGGTTGCAACCTGCCGGTGATAAGCAATTCCGGAAGCGGGAATCAAGGATTAACCGTTACCTTACCGATTATTGCCGTGGCAGAAAAACGGGGCTACTCAGAAGAAAACCTTATGAAAGCTTTAGCTTTGGGTCACTTAGTTAGCGTGCATATTAAGAACAAGGTGGGGGTGCTCTCCAGTTTATGCGGTTGCCTTTCTGCTGCATCCGGTGCAGCCTGTGGAATTGTATTTCTTTTAGGCGGAGATTATCGACAGATAGAGTATGCCATAAAGAATATGATCGGCAATACTGCCGGGATGGTGTGCGATGGAGCTAAAGAAGGTTGCTCCCTGAAAGTGGCTACCAATACAAGTGCTGCGGTGCAAGCAGCCTTGTTAGCGGTTTCCGGCATTTGCATATCTTCTAATGACGGAATTATTACCAACGACATAGACGAGACTATTGATAACCTTGCCGAATTTGTTAATCAGGGCATGGATAATGCGGATCATACGATACTGAACATCATGATTAAAAACAATAACAGAGGATGTAATGTCTGAACGTGTTTACGAAATGAAGCTATTCCCGGAACTGCCACCCAAACCTGTTTTTGAACCCGGAATCCGAAGAGCACCTGATCGCGGACTGGACTTGAATCAAGCTGAGATAGCTATAGCACTCAAAAATGCACTTCGCTATATTCCAACTGCTCTACATAAAGAGTTAGCTCCGGAATTCCTGCATGAACTAAAGACTATGGGCAGGATTTATGGTTACCGTTATCGCCCTCAGGGAAGGCTTAGCGGTAAGCCTATTGACGAGTATAAGGGGATAACCTCTGCCAAAGCTTTGCAAGTAATGATTGATAACAATTTGGATTTTGATATTGCCTTATACCCATACGAACTTGTGACTTATGGCGAAACCGGACAGGTGTGCCAGAACTGGATGCAGTACAGGTTGATATGCAAATACCTGGAAGTGATGCGGGAAGATCAGACACTGGTGGTAGCATCAGGTCACCCTCTGGGGTTGTTTCCCTCAAGGGTGGATGCGCCGCGGGTTATCTCTACAAATGGTCTCGTGATTGGAAAGTGGGATAATCCGGTAGATTTTAAACGTTTAACTGCCATGGGCGTAGCAAATTATGGACAAATGACTGCCGGCGGGTGGATGTATATTGGTCCCCAAGGGATTGTGCATGGCACCTATATTACCCTGCTGAATGCGGGGCGGAAATACCTGGGAATTCCGGAAGATAAAGACTTAGCAGGTGTTCTATACATTTCTTCCGGTTTAGGTGGTATGAGTGGTGCCCAAAGCAAGGCAGTGGAGATTGCCGGTGGTATAGGCGTGATTGCAGAAGTGGATTACAGCCGGATTGAAACCAGACACAGCCAGGGATGGATTGCCAAAGTATCAGATAATCTTGATGAGATATTCGATTGGGTTACCCAAGCTCGCACCAGCTTAAAACCTCTTTCTATAGCATATCATGGTAATATCGTGGATTTGCTGGAGTATATAGACAAGCACAACATAAAAGCAGAATTAGTATCCGACCAGACCTCATGTCACGCTGTATACGAAGGTGGATATACCCCTGTAGGAACATCCTTTGAAGAGGGTAGAAAGCTGATAGCAGAAAACCCGGTTCTCTTCAAACAAAAGGTGGATGCATCTCTGCTTAGGCATTTTGAAGTGCTTAAGAGCCTTTGTGAGAAAGGCTCCAGATTTTGGGACTATGGTAATAGCTTTATGGCAAGCGTGTTTGATGCCGGAGTGATCACTATAGCAAAGAATGGGTTGAACACCAATGACGGCTTTATCTGGCCCTCATATGTGGAAGATATTATGGGTCCCTTATGCTTTGATTATGGTTACGGACCATTCAGATGGGTGTGCTTATCCCACAAAGAAGAAGACCTCAGGAAAACTGATCTGGCTGCCGCAGAACTGATAGATCCCAAGCGGAATGCGATGGATAGGGATAATTATCACTGGATCGTTACCGCAGAACAGAATCGTTTGGTGGTGGGTACATTGGCACGAATACTATATGCTGATGAAGAAGGCAGGATACGCCTTGCTTTGAAGTTCAACGATATGGTACGCAAAGGTGAGATTGGTGCTGTGATGCTTGGACGTGATCATCATGATGTATCCGGGACAGATTCACCATTCAGAGAAACGGCTAATATCCACGATGGCTCGAACCTGATGGCAGAAATGGCAACTCAATGCTTTGCCGGTAATGTGGCACGAGGTATGACCCTAGTAGTGCTTTCAAATGGCGGTGGAGTTGGCATTGGTAGAAGTATCAATGGTGGTAATGGAATTGTTCTGGACGGTAGCGACCGGATGGATGAAATTGTCCGAAAAGCACTGTCGTGGGATGTGATGGGTGGAGTGGCACGCAGAGCATGGGCAAGGAATGGTGGAGCGATTGAAACATGTGAAACTTGGAATTATGCTCATGCTGATTCCGGTGCTATCACAATTCCAGAGCCTGTAGATGAAGACTACATCATGGAATTAGTGGGACTAGATATCGGAGGGATCAGATGAGTTCAAGCTTTATTAAGCTCATGAAAAATGAAGGTCTCCGCGATGAAGTGATCCGAACTTTTGAATCCTACTATGAAAAACTGGCAAAGGGAGATAAAGGCTTCATTTCAAAACAACAGATCCAACCTCCTTCTCCAAACAACCTGATAGATTATGAAAGCATAAAGCATAAAGACAAACCTCAGTTGTTAAAGAACACAGTAGTGATTAAGCTTAATGGTGGCTTGGGAACCAGTATGGGGCTATCTAAAGCTAAATCTTTATTACCTGTTAAGGGTAATATGAATTTCCTGGATATCATCAGCCGGCAGGTTTTGACAATGAGGGCTAGCTCCGGATATGATGTCCTGTTGCTGTTTATGAACAGCTTTAGCACCGAGACAGACACTATCCAGTACTTAAGCAAATATCCTGATTTGGGGAAGCAAGATATTCCACTTTCATTTGTACAGAATAAGTTCCCCAGAATTAGGCAGGATAATCTGCAAGCTTATGAATCTCCCAACAATACACAGATGTGGAATCCCCCTGGACATGGAGACATTTATACTGCCATTACTTCAGGTGGACTTCTGGAAAAGCTGATAGCAGGCGGATACCGTTATGCCTTTGTGTCTAATGCTGATAACTTAGGTGCAACATTGGACAGTGCAATTCCTGCCTATATGGAAGAAAATAATATCCCGTTTATTATGGAGGTCTGCCACCGCACTTCGATGGACAAAAAAGGTGGTCACCTTAGCGAGGATTTATCAGGGCAACTATTACTTCGTGAAATTGCCCAATGCCCCCAAGATGAACTGGATGAGTTTCAGGACACTAACTATTATAAGTACTTTAACACCAATAATCTGTGGATAGATTTGAAAGCTTTAGAATGGCAATTGATCTCATCCGAAGGTTTGATGTTACTTTCACCCATCGTGAACCCTAAGATCGTGGATGGAACCGCTGTGTACCAATTAGAAACAGCAATGGGTTCTGCAATCAGTTTGTTTAATAACTCTAAGGCGGTTGTGGTTCCCCGCGTGCGTTTTGCTCCGGTTAAAAAGACTAACGATCTGCTTGCCATTTGGTCGGATGCATACGATCTGAATGATCAGTATCAGATTGTGCTAAAACGTGGCTTGGAGAAAGCGCCCCATATAGAACTAGATGATAACTTTTATGGAACGGTAAGTGCCTTAAAGGAAAGGTTCCCCAATGGGGCTCCTTCATTAAGTGGCTGTAAAGAATTGATAGTTAAAGGTGATATTACCTTCATGGAGAATGTGATTTGTGAGGGAAAGGTATCTCTTGATGCCGGATCTCCTACATCCATCCGCAATCGCCTTCTAACAGGTGTAATGATTTTGGGTGATAAACCAATCGGGGACACGAATCCCCTAAGAGGTTGATATGGTTTCTAAATCTACAAAGGTCAGGCTGGGAGTTTTCCTCGCCGTTGGTTCTCTGCTAATCATCGTGTTCGCGGCTGCTGTTGCAGGCAGCAGATTAGTACAGAAAAGAGATATATATTACATCCAGTTTGAGAACTACTCCGTAAGTGGTATGCAGGTAGGTGGAGCTGTGAATTATCAAGGCATAAAAGTAGGCAGAGTGGAAAGCATCAAGATTGATCCTAAGGATGTTACCAAGATAACTCTTACCATCAGCGTAGAGGCAGGCACACCCATAAAAGCCGATACAGAAGCAGTGCTTACCATGGTGGGTATTACCGGTTTGAAAGCTGTCGAGATTCGCGGAGGGACTAACGAATCAGCTCTGCTAGAACCTAAGAGCTATATCAAAGTAGGTACCTCGATGTTTGATGATATAAGTGATAGAGCTGTATCAATAGCCGAGAAAATAGACATGATAGCTGCCAATATAAATGAAATGACTGGTGAGGAAAACCGAAGGAACATAGCTACAATACTTGCTCAGACCAGCTTGCTAATCCAAACAACTCAGGAGAATCTGTCCACCACATTAGTTAGTTTTAACAAGATTGCAAATAATACTGCCGGACTTACAGAGAGCATTGGTAAAAACCTTGATAAGCTGACGGATAACCTAACTAAGAATGTTGATAACTTAACACTTAGTACTACCAGCAACATTGATAATCTTTCAAATGATACAAGAACTAGCCTTGAAACGCTTACAAAGACTCTTAATGCTGAACTGCTCTCAGTTACTTCAACCTTGGAAAAAAGCATTAACGAGATCACGTCCAATAGTACTTCGTTAATACAGGATACCCAGTTCCATCTAAACAATATCGGTGCAAACACAGACCTCATGGTTTTAGAAACTACGAAACAGATTGTTGCTACTAGCGCAAACATTAACCGTTCTTTGGATCAGGTCAACGCGATGCTCAACACTCCCGGAGTTGACAGCTTAATGACGAATTTGGGGACTCTTGCTGGTAAACTTGCTCAGACAGATCTAAATGCAATGGTTACAGAATTATCTGTAACGATTCAGAAAACCGGCACCCTGGTTTCATCGTTGAACCGTTTAGTAGCAAGAGGGCAAGGTGACATCTTGGATATCCTAGATTCCATGGCAGAGACAAGCGAGAATCTAAAAGAATTCACCCGACAAATATCGGACACACCCTCGATTTTACTACGGGGTAATTAGGAGGAATGATGCGTAAGAATAGCTTCATCCATATATGTTTAGGCTTGATATCAATATTGATCATACTATCGGGTTGTTTTGGAAAAGTTGAGAAGACAGTAACCAACTATTACGTTCTGGATTATCAAAGTTCCGGTGAAAAGGCTGAATTGCGTCGTCCCAATAACACCGGTAAAATACTTGAAGTCTTAGATACAAACCTTTCTAAAACATACGATCGTAATCAGATAGTTGTAAAAGAGAACTTCTACCGGGTTCGCTATTTACAAACCGATGTTTGGGCATCCAAGCTTAAGGATTCTGTTCCCAACCTAATTGTCCAGCGCTTGCGTGCTTATAATCTTTTTGGGCAGATATCGCGTAATGATGTATTGGATAAAAGCCCCAATTACTTCCTAGAAACCAATATTTTAAACATCGAGAAGATTGAGGGCTTAGAACCTAAAGCTTACTTACGCATGGAATTTGTGATGCGCGATTCCAGCGATCAGGTTGTTATACTTGCACATAGAAATGAACGATATGTCGAGCTAATCGATCCCTCCATGGTTTACTTGGTGCAAGCCTTTAACGACATGATTATGGAAGAAACCAATATCTTTGCCGCTAAGTGCAACCTGTTCTTCAGCGGAAAGACAATAGCAGAACTTGCCCCCAATACTCCGAAAAGCCAAGTGGAGAACTATGTATTCGAAAGCATGGCTCAAAGCGCAGCTCAAGTTACTTATGGAGAATTGTCCGTAAAGACAAGAACCATTACAGAAGAGCAAATACGTTATACGATAGAAGCTCTAGATAGCTTGAACACGGTTACCAGCAGCGATGAACGATATATGAATGAGGTGATTACTTTAGTACCGGGTCGGTACCAGGTAACCTTGGATGAAGCAGGTGAAATCGTTATTCCTGTGGAAATCAAACCTAGACAACGAAGCGTATTGCTTCCTCAGTGGGGAGAATTACAAGTTGTTATCCTCGATGAATCCCAGAATAGGGTGCGCATGGGCTACGATATTTGGGTGAAAGATACAAGAGCCCAGGGTTACAAGAATTATAGCGGAGGCATGTTCTCCATGGGTGATGATGAAATTGGATCTGTAGACAAACTCTGGATTCTTCCTCCCGGTCACTATTTAGTTAAGCTGGGCAGCGGTTCCTGGAGTGATATGCGCAATTTCGCTACTGTTCCCCTTGAAGAAGGAGACCGTAAAACCCTCACCATATTTGTAGATCCCACCGCAGATACTAATGTTCTGATTGGTGCGGGAGTGTTTGCAGATGATGACTTGGGAACAGGTTCCATGCGGATTCACAAAGGGGCTGTTCATGGCAATATTAGCCTCTCCTCCAAAAACGACATAGAAAAGAACAAGCCTTCGACGAGCTTCAATCTGGCTGCTCAATTCGATAACAGCATTGATACACATGAAAGAATTCGTCCTTTCCATTTCACCTCCAGAAGCATGTATGACTTAGGGCTAGATATCACCAATGACACAGATTTCAGGTTCAGCTTGGATAACTATTCCCTAAAGAGTGTTTTACTCCTCTACCCATTTAAAAAACGTTCTCTTATGAGAAACTTTGCCTTCTATGGTAGGGCAGACCAGATAACCCACTTTTTCGACGAGACTACCTTTTTTAACAACGACACAGATTATATCTTACTTGATAGTGAGGGTCAACGCGTACTATCCGCAGTAGATCAGAAAAGCTTGAAGACTAAGCAGTCACTTTATCCCCTCCGATTAAAAGAAGGAACAGGTATAACCTATAGAGTTAATTTTGGTTCCAATAGTTGGATGAGTTTGAGGGGAGGCTATGGCTGGCAACAGGATTTCAACAATGATAGTTATATCTTGTTAAGCACAAGTAGCAGTGGTGTTAACACTTATCAGGAAGAGCCGGATCGCTTTTCCAAGGGTATAGAAAGCACCGTGATATTATCCGCCATCAACTTACTTAAGTTTTTAAGTGTGAACTCAACCTTAGATGTCCTGTTTCCCATGAATGCAACAGAAAGCAACTACAGATTGGAGAATGAAAACCGTTTGAATATCCGTCTATATCGCAATATCTCCATGGATATTAAGATGAATATTCAGTATGATAAAGTAGTAAAACCATGGGTAGTTTACGATTATAGCTCATTCCTGCGGATTTCCCTTTTCTACTAGGTGCTAAATGTCCGTAAAATATGTGAACAACGTCCTTTCCTTTGAGGGTGAACTCACTGCCCAAAATGTGCCTAAGATTATGGCAGAGGCAAGCTCACTGCTGGGGAAAAATAAACCCACCATGATAGATTTGGCAGGTGTCCAAGCCATCGACAGTGCCGGTGTGGCATATCTGGATCAGATACAAATCCAACATGCCTCCAAGGGAATTTTGTTACTTAAGGGATCTACTCCGGAAACACAAGCGGTGATAGATACATTTACATCCCTGAAGCTTCCCATTCCCGAACCCGAACCTAAGACAGGCTTTTTTGAAAATATCGGCAATTCTGTAATTGAAGCTTATGAAAGTATGTATAAGGCTGCATTACTTGCTTCTGAGATTTACTATTGGTCATTTGTTGGTCTTCTTAACCACAAAGGACAGCGTAAAGGTTCTTTAATCCAACAAGCAGCTCTTTTGGGATCGCAGGCTTTGCCGATTGTAGCGCTACTATCTTTTATCATTGGTTTCATCTTATCGCTGCAATCAGCCGTGCAGTTACGCAATTTCGGTGCAAACGTATTCATTGCCGATTTATTGGCTGTTACCATGGTAAGAGAGATGGGTCCGATGATGACAGCCATTATTATAGCTGGACGCAGTGGTTCGGCAATAGCCTCAGAGATTGCTACCATGCAAGTAACAGAAGAGATCGATGCTTTAAAAATGATGGCTCTTTCTCCAATTAGATACATAGTAGTGCCAAAATTCCACGCCATCACAGTAGTAATGCCGATGTTAGTGGCTTTCTCCATTTTAGTGGGTATGGTCGGTGGGGGGATTATTGCTCTGGGTTACTTAGGTTTAAGTTTAGAGACTTTCTTGAAGCGTTCTATAGAAATTATAACACTAAAAGACTTGGTTGTCAGCTTGGGTAAGAGTGTTGTTTTTGCATGGGTTATCGTGATTATCGGTTCTTACTTTGGTATTCAAGTAAAAGGTGGGGCAGAGGGTGTGGGTAAAGCCACCACCTCATCTGTGGTAGCTTCCATATTTGCTGTTATTGTTCTGGATGCAATGTTCAGTCTGCTGTATTTGTCATGAAAGATATCGAACCTGTAATCTCTGTAAATAACCTGGTTGCTAAATACGGTGAGAAAACTATCCTTGATGGTATAACCGTTGATATTTTGCCAGGGGAGATAACCGTAATTCTCGGTGGTAGCGGTTGTGGTAAGACAACCCTGCTGAAGAACATCCTGCGCTTATATGAACCATTCAGCGGCAGTGTTAAATTCTGGGGAGAAGAGATTCTCCAGATGGATGAAGTCCAATTCTCAGTAGTGCTAAAGAAAGTTGGTATGCTGTTTCAAAACGGTGCCCTGCTAAACTCTATCTCCATATATGATAATGTTAGTATCCCCTTGGAATTGCACACTAAGCTCTCTCCTGAGATAATCGACAAAATAATCAGGGTAAAAGTGAATCTTGTTGGGCTTACCCATGCCCTGCACTTGTTTCCTTCCGAACTTTCTGGCGGTATGAAGAAACGTGCTGCCCTGGCACGTGCAATGGCTATGGATCCCCAAATCCTCTTCTGTGACGAGCCATCTGCCGGTCTTGATCCCCTTACCTCTGCTGCACTTGATGAGTTAATCGGCGAGCTGAAGAAACAGCTTAATATGACTATCGTTATTGTAACCCACGAACTCGCCTCTATTCACCGCATTGCTGATAAAATCATCTTTCTGGATGCTGGTAAGATGCTATTCTACGGCACCCTGGAAGATGCCAAGCAAGCAAAGATTCCCCAGATTGATACATTCTTCCGTGTCGGTCAGTTTTGAGCCTGTCCATCATTGCCGCCCTCGATAAGAATAGTATAATCGGAAATCAAGGCACCTTACCTTGGAATATTCCGGAGGACTTGGCTTGGTTCAAGCAGCAAACAATGGGTAAGACAGTGGTAATGGGTAGAACTACTTGGCTGTCATTAGGTAAAGCCCTTCCCGGTCGCCGCAATGTGGTGCTAACCCGTTCACCCGATTTCCGTGCCGAAGGTGCTGAGACGGTTCATAGCTTATCGGCTGTAATTGACTTGGGAAAGCATGATGATGTTTTTGTGATTGGTGGTGCAAGGGTGTTTGAGCAGTTCCTTCCATATGCAGACACTCTCTATCTAACGCTTATAGATAACAACTATGAAGGTGATACATATTTCCCAAGCTACAATAAGGCAGATTGGGTTTTGGCTACACAGCAAGTCACCACAACAAAGAGAGACATAGCTCTCAGCTTCAACATTTTCAAGCGCATAATCTAAGACATATCGCTTGACTTTCTTCTAAAGAGTGTAGCTTGTCTATTTCATCATAATTCTGCTTGAACCAACATATCCTATCTGCATATCGGTAAATATTCCTGGTAGTGTCTCAAAGGTTGGTGTAAATTGGAGTCAGCCAGATGAAGAAAAAGG
>CAYSGM010000086.1:10971-12250 GCA_964430595.1 uncultured Candidatus Cloacimonas sp. | reverse complement strand
TTTCTCCTATTTGGGCATCAAGTTCGTCCAGGCTTCCATAGGCATCCACGCGCAGATCATCCTTCCACACCCGTTCTCCGGTGTAAAGCGAGGTCTGTCCTTTATCTCCGCCTTTGGTAGTGATGCTCATGGCTGGATTATCTCATGGCGATTACAGATATTTCCACCAGACCGTCTTTTGGCAATCTGGCTACCTGCACGGCTTCACGGGCGGGATAGGGTGCGCTGAAATTGCGGGTATAAATCTCGTTCAATAGGGCAAAGTCATTCATATCTTTCAGGAATACAGTTACTTTCACGATGTGGGTCATGCCCATTCCGGCTGCATCCAGAATTGCTTTGATATTGCTAAACACCAGGTTTGCCTGCGCTTCAAAACCTTCGGGCATGAGGGAAGTATTGGGATCAAAGCCCAATTGACCGCTGATGAACAGGGTGTTATTCTTCAATATTGCCTGAGAATAGGGTCCAATCGCAGCAGGGGCGCGATGGGTAATAACTGATTGCATGTTTACTCCTTCGTGTATTGTTTATAAATCTCTTAATCTTGCTTCAAGGCTTTGCGTGCCAAGAGAATAGCGGGCAGGGTATCTTTCAGCGACACGTAATCCTGGTGTTCTTTCATCAGGTTACGCAGCAGGATTTTACCTTCCCGGATATTGTCGTCCCGGATAATTAGCATCACGGAGCAACCCTTGGCGATGGCATGTTTAATCTCTTCGGCGGTAGTGCTAATCTCCGGTGAGAGAATAGTTTTTATCCCCTGGGCATGAAGTTCCTGCGCAATTTGCAGGGTCATCATCTCCAGATTCTCGCTTTCAGAACACAGATACACTTTGAAATCCTGTTGTGGCGAATGGAAATAGCCACGGGTTTCCATAATCTCGAACAAGATATCCAGATTCAGATAAAAGCCCACGGCTGGTATCTTTTTGCCGGTAATCTGAGCAGAAAGGTAATCATAGCGTCCACCCCCACCCACAATGATCTCCTGTCCATTATGGTTAACCACAAAATCGAACACCGTCTCGTTGTAATAGGCAAAGTTCTTGTATAGGTGCGGGTTTACCTTATAGCGGTTCCCCAGATTTGCCTGGATCTTTTTCACTCGGGAGAAGTTCGATTTACAAGTGTGGCAAAGGTAATCCCCTATTTGCGGACCGCTTTTCAGCGAGTGCTGGCAACCTGTATCCTGGCATCTGGTTTCGCTAAAGGGATTGGCATACAGCTCCCGGAAGCATGGTGTGCAGAAATCATCCTTGTGCTGCTCCAGGTAGCT